>NZ_JABWRA010000039.1:0-63300 GCF_014268705.1 Pseudomonas sp. SWRI179
GCTCATGGTCGCTGAAACGCGCCGCCGAGAGCCCTGATGCAACCCTTCCTGCGGCCTACAGGCTTTTGTGGCGAGGGAGCTTGCTCCCGCTTGGGCTGTGGGAGCAAAGCTTGCTCGCGAAACAGGCGCCTCGATTCTGCAAGACCGCATCGCGTCCATCGCGGGCAAGCCTTGCTCCCACATAGCGGGAGCAAGCTCCCTCGCCACAAAAGCTGCCTAGCCCTCGCTGAGCGTATGGCCTTCAAATTAAAACCAACCTATTCATATTCCTAAAAGTTAGTTCAAAAATAATTTATACACGCTTAGGGTATATGGACCGGACCACCGGACATTCTTGATTTTTACTCGCCGCAATCATCGCGGCGTTTCTTGAGATGTGAGGTGGGTATGGAACGGAACACAATCACCCCAGTGCAGTATGCCAAGGCACTGCCCGCAGCCACGGAGTGGCTGTAATGTCGGATCTGGCGCAAGCAAAGGTCCAGAGCGACCTGGACATCGCACCCCTGCTGTTGCCTGCACAAGTGCTGCGCAACGATGCCGAAGCGATCAAGGCCGCCCACGAACTGGCACAGGTCGCCCGTCAACAAGCGGCGCGTCGTGACCAGCAACGCAAGCTGCCTTGGGCTGAAATCGAGCAATTCACCCGCAGCGGCCTGGGCAGCATCGCCATTCCCCGGGCATACGGCGGCCCGCAGGTTTCGTTCGTCACCCTGGCCGATGTGTTCGCGATCATTTCCGCCGCCGACCCGGCCCTTGGACAGATTCCGCAAAACCAATTTGGCGTGCTCCAACTGATTCTCGGCACCGGCACCGAGCGGCAGAAGAAAATCCTGCTGCAAAGCGTGCTCGAAGGCTGGCGCATCGGTAACGCCGGGCCCGAACGTGGCACTCGCAATACCCTTGAACTCAAGGCCCGGATCAGCGCCGACGGTGACGGCTTCGTCATTAATGGCCAGAAGTTCTATTCCACTGGGGCGCTGTTTGCCCACTGGGTCGCGGTCAAGGCGCTGAATGACGAAGGTCGGCAGGTGCTGGCGTTCGTGCGGCGCGGCACCCCGGGCCTGCGGATCGTCGACGATTGGTCGGGCTTCGGCCAGCGCACCACGGCCAGTGGCACCGTGCTGCTGAACAATGTACGGGTGGATGCCGAGTTGGTCCTGGATAACTGGCGCATCAACGATACGCCCGGTGTGCAAGGGGCGATTTCCCAACTGATTCAGGCCGCCATCGATGCCGGCATCGCCCGTGGCGCCATCGACGATGCCATCGCCTTCGTGCGCGAACGCGCCCGGCCCTGGATCGACGCCAAGGTCGACCGCGCCAGTGACGACCTCTACGTGATCGCCGACATCGGCAAGCTGAAAATCGAACTGCACGCCGCCGAAGCATTGCTGCGCAAGGCTGGACAGGTACTGGACCAGGTCAGCGCCGCCCCCATCACGGCGCAATCGTCCGCCCGCGCCTCGATTGCCGTGGCCGAAGCCAAGGCGCTCACCACCGAGATCGCCCTGCAGGCCAGCGAAAAATTGTTCGAACTGGCCGGCAGCCGCGCCACCCTCGCTGAATTCAACCTCGATCGCCACTGGCGCAACGCCCGGGTCCACACCCTGCACGACCCGGTGCGCTGGAAATATCACGCGATAGGCGCCTACCACCTGAACGGCACCTTGCCGGCCCGACATTCCTGGATCTGACGACCCGACCTCTGGAGCAGCACATGCCGTTTTCCCAACACGTCGCGGTGATCACCAGCGATGAACAAGCCCTGATCGTGGCCAGTGACCTGGCCGATGACTTCAAGCGCGACAGCGCACTGCGCGACCGTGAGCGTCGCTTGCCGTACCCGGAACTGGAAGCTTTCTCCCGCTCCGGCCTGTGGGGCATCAGCGTGCCCAAGGCCTACGGCGGCGCCGGTGTGTCCAACGTCACCCTGGCCAAAGTGATCGCCCTGATTTCCCAGGCCGACGGCTCTCTTGGGCAGATTCCCCAGAATCATTTCTACGCCCTGGAAGTGCTGCGGGTGAACGGCAACGAAGCGCAGAAGCAACGTTTGTACGCCGAAGTCCTGGCCGGCCAACGCTTTGGTAATGCCTTGGCCGAGCTTGGCACCAAGACCGCCCACGACCGCGTCACTCAACTGCGCCGCGACGGCGAGGGTTATCGCATCAACGGGCGCAAGTTCTACGCCACCGGCGCGATCTACGCCCAGCGCATCCCCACGTCGGTGGTGGATGAAAATGGCGTGCAGCAACTGGCGTTCGTCCCCCGCAACAGCCAAGGCCTGACGGTGATCGATGACTGGAGCGGTTTTGGCCAGCGCACCACCGGCAGCGGTTCGGTGGTGTTCGAAGACGTGTACGTCACTGCCGACGACATCGTGCCTTTCCAGAGCGCCTTCGAACGGCCCACACCGGTGGGGCCGCTGGCGCAGATTCTTCACGCCGCCATCGACACCGGCATCGCCCGCGCCGCCTATGAAGACGCTTTGCATTTTGTCCGCAGCAAAACCCGTCCCTGGATCGATGCCACCAGCGATGTCGCCACCGAAGACCCGCACACCCTCAAGAGTTTCGGCCAACTGAGCATCCGCCTGCACGCCGCCGAAGCCCTGTTGGAACGCGCCGGTGAATTCCTCGACCGGGCCCAGGCCGACCCCCGGGCCGACACGGTCGCCGCCGCCTCGATTGCCGTGGCCGAAGCCCGCGCCATCAGCACCGAGATTTCCCTCGCCGCCAGCAGCACGCTGTTCGAGCTGGCCGGCAGCCAGGCGACCCTGGCCGAGCATGGTCTCGACCGCCACTGGCGCAACGCCCGAGTGCACACCCTGCATGACCCGGTGCGCTGGAAATACCACGCGGTGGGCAACTTCTACCTCAACGATGAAAAACCGCCGCTGCGGGGGACGATCTGATGGCGGCCGGCAAGAAAAAAATCCTCCTCAATGCGTTCAACATGAACTGCATCGGGCACATCAATCATGGCCTGTGGACCCATCCACAGGACACATCGACCCAGTACAACACGATCGAATACTGGACCGCCCTGGCCCAATTGCTCGAGCGCGGCTTGTTCGACGGGCTGTTCATCGCCGACATCGTCGGGGTCTACGACGTGTATCAACAGTCAGTGGACGTGACCCTCAAGGAGTCGATCCAACTGCCGGTCAATGACCCGCTGCTGCTGGTCTCCGCGATGGCCGCCGTGACGAAAAACCTGGGGTTCGGCCTCACCGCCAACCTGACCTACGAACCGCCCTACCTGTTCGCCCGACGCATGAGCACCATCGATCACCTGAGTCGCGGCCGGGTCGGCTGGAACATCGTCACCGGCTACCTGGACAGTGCCGCCAAAGCCATGGGCCTGACGGTGCAAGTCGAGCATGACCGCCGCTACGACCAGGCCGACGAATACCTGCAAGTGCTCTACAAATTATGGGAAGGCAGTTGGGAAAACGACGCGGTCATCAACGACCGCGAGCAGCGAATCTATGCCCGGCCGGAGAAAGTACACAAGGTCCGGCACCAAGGCGAGTTCTACCAGGTCGAGGGCTATCACCTTTGCGAGCCCTCGCCCCAACGCACGCCGGTGCTGTTCCAGGCCGGCAGTTCCGAGCGCGGCTTGACGTTCGCCGGGCAGCATGCCGAGTGCGTGTTCATCAGTGGCCAGAACAAACCGACGACCAAGGTCCAGGTGGACAAGGTCCGCGCCAGCGCCGCCGAGGCCGGGCGCAACCCCGAAGACATCAAGGTGTTCATGGGCCTGAACGTGATCGTCGCCGAGACTGAAGCCGCCGCCTGGGCCAAGCATGCCGAGTACTTGGGGTACGCCAGCGCCGAGGCCGGGGTGGCGCATTTCTCCGCGTCGACGGGGATCGATTTTTCCCAGTACGAACTGGACGAGCCGATCCAGTACGTCAAGAGCAACGCGATCCAGTCGGCCACCAAGACCTTGCAGAACAACGATTGGACCCGGCGCAAATTGCTCGAACAGCACGCCCTGGGCGGTCGCTACATCACGGTGGTTGGCTCACCCGAACAGGTGGCCGATGAGCTGGAATCGTGGATCGCCGAAACCGGCCTCGACGGCTTCAACCTGACCCGCATCGTCACGCCGCAAAGCTACGTGGATTTCATCGACCTGGTGATCCCCGAGTTGCAGCGACGCGGCTCGTACAAGACCGAATACGACAGCGGCACCCTGCGCGAGAAGCTGTTTCACGCAGGGGCTCATTTGCCCGAACAACACACTGGCTCGACCTACCGGCACTGATCCTATGGCTACCGACACTGATCCTGTGGCGAGGGAGCTTGCTCCCGCTGGTGGGTGAAGCCCGCCCAAAAAGGCTTTGGGGCCACTTCGTAGCCCAGCGGGAGCAAGCTCCCTCGCCACAAAGGCCTGAGACTCATCCATCAATGACTGGAATAACCGACATGACCAAACACTTCCTCACCCTGCCAGTCAAAACCCTGGCCCTGGCCCTCGGCCTGTTCAGCTCGGCGCTGTATGCCGCCGACGCACCGTTGAAGATCGGCACCACCGCCGCCTTCGCCATTCCCCTGGAGGCGGCGGTCGAAGAAGCCGACAAGCAGGGACTGAAAGTCGAGCTGGTGGAGTTCAGCGACTGGATCGCGCCCAATGTCAGCCTGGCCTCCGGTGATATCGACGTGAATTACTTCCAGCACATCCCGTTCCTGGAAAATGCCAAGGCCGCCGCCGGATTCGACCTGGTGCCCTTCGCCCCGGGGATCATCAACAACGTCGGCCTCTATTCGAAAAAATACAAAAGCTTCGACGAACTGCCCAAAGGCGCCAGCGTCGCCATCGCCAACGACCCGATCAACAGCGGTCGCGGCCTGCAATTGCTGGCCAAGGCCGGGCTGATCAGCCTCAAGCCGGGCGTCGGCTACAAGGCCACCGAAGACGACATCGTCGCCAACCCGAAGCAACTCAAGATCCTGCAAGTCGAAGCCGTGCAACTGGTACGCGCTTATGAAGACGCCGACCTGGTGCAGGGATATCCGGCCTACATCCGCCTGGCCAAGACTTTCGATGCCAGTTCCGCCTTGCTGTTCGACGGCCTCGATCACAAGGAATACGTGATTCAGTTCGTGATCCAGCCCAAGAGCAAGGACGACCCGCGGCTGATCAAGTTCGTCGACATCTACCAACACTCGCCCGCCGTGCGCGCCGCCCTGGACAAGGCCCACGGCAAGCTCTACCAAGCCGGCTGGGAAGGCTGACATGAACGCCGTCAACGCTCGACTCCGCCACGAAGGCCCCGCGCCGCAAAGCGCCGACCAGACCGAACTGCACCCGGAGCTGAACCGCGCCCACGTGCGCTTCATCGGCCTGGGCAAGACCTACCACGGCGCCCAGGGGCCGGTGGCCGCGTTGCAAGGCATCGACCTGGCGATCCAACGCGGCGAAGTGTTTGGCATCATCGGCCGCAGCGGCGCCGGCAAATCCTCACTGATCCGCACCATCAACCGGCTCGAACGACCCACCAGCGGCCGGGTGTTGATCGATCGGGTGGACATTGGCGAACTCGATGAAGACCGCCTGGTGAAACTGCGCCGACGCATCGGCATGATCTTCCAGCACTTCAACCTGATGTCGGCCAAGACCGTGTGGCAGAACGTTGAATTGCCCTTGAAGGTCGCCGGCGTGCCCAAGGCGCAGCGCCAGCGCAAAGTCCGCGAGCTGCTGGAACTGGTGGGCCTGCAAGGCAAGCATCTGGCCTATCCGGCGCAGCTTTCCGGTGGGCAGAAGCAGCGGGTCGGGATTGCCCGGGCGCTGGTGCATGACCCGCAGATATTGCTGTGCGACGAGGCCACCTCAGCCCTGGACCCGGAGACCACCCAATCGATCCTCGGCCTGCTGCGCGAGATCAACCAGCGGCTGGGGCTGACCATCGTCTTGATCACCCACGAGATGGCGGTGATTCGCGAAGTCTGCGACCGGGTGGTGGTGCTCGAGCAAGGACGAATCGTCGAGCAGGGCCCGGTCTGGGAAGTTTTCGGCAACCCGCGACACGAGGTCAGCCGGACGCTGCTGGCGCCGTTGCAACACGCCATCCCGGAGGAACTGCAAAGTCGCTTGCAGGTGCAGCCGGCGTCGGCGGATGCGGCGACGGTGCTGCGCCTGCAATTCACCGGCGCTGGTCATGATGAAGTAGACCTTGCCGCCTTGTTCAGCGCCCTCGGTGGGCGGGTGCGCTTGCTGCACGGCGGCATCGAACGGATTCAGGGCCACGGGCTGGGGCAGTTGCTGCTGGCCGTGAGCGGTTCGTCGTGGGGTGCCGAGGAGCTGCGCCAACGGGCGGGCAATTGGGCGCAACGGGTGGAGGTACTGGGTTATGTGGTTTGATCGGTTGTTGCAGGGTTTCATCGACACGTTCCTGATGGTCGGCGTGTCGTCGTTGATCGCATTGATGGCGGGCATACCGCTGGCGGTGATTCTGGTCACCAGCGGCAAGGGTGGGATCTATGAGGCGCCAGTCTTGAACAAGGCCCTGGGCGCGTTCGTGAACCTGTTCCGCTCGATACCGTTCCTGATCCTGATGGTGGCGCTGATTCCGTTTACCCGGCTGATCGTCGGCACCACCTATGGCGTGTGGGCTGCGGTCGTACCGCTGACCATCGCCGCCACGCCGTTCTTCGCCCGCATCGCCGAAGTCAGCCTGCGGGAAGTCGACCATGGCCTGATCGAAGCGGCCCAGGCCATGGGTTGCAGACGCTGGCACATTGTCTGGCATGTGCTGCTGCCCGAAGCCCTGCCGGGCATCGTCGGTGGTTTTACCATTACGCTGGTGACCATGATCAACTCCTCGGCCATGGCCGGAGCGATCGGCGCCGGCGGCCTGGGCGACATTGCCTACCGTTATGGCTACCAGCGTTTCGACAGCCAGATCATGCTCACGGTGATCGTGTTGCTGGTGGCGTTGGTGGCCGTGATCCAATTGGGTGGTGACCGCCTGGCACGGGGCTTGAACAAACGCTGAGCTGTGGAAGCAGTTGACCTGTTGGGGCAATCCAACCTGTGGGCAGTTGACCTGTGGGGGCAATCCAACCTGTGGGAGCAAAGCTTGCTCGCGATAGCAGTATTCCATCCAACATGGATGCCAGCTGGACGACGGCAATCGCGAGCAAGCTTTGCTCCCACAGGCAGCTCCGTGCGCTTGCGGTATAGTCGGCTGACACTCCTCACCCAAGCCCGCGATCATGAAACACACCACCGAAGACCTGCACGCCATCACCGCCACGACCCTGGGCCATTACAATGCCGTGGCGGAAAGTTTCCGCGAAGGCACCCGCGATCACGATGTCAGCCAGAACATCGACGCCTTACTGCGCCATATCCAGGGCCAGGCACCGCTGCACATCCTGGATCTGGGCTGCGGCCCGGGGCGCGACCTGCGCACATTCACGGCCATGGGTCATGTCGCGGTCGGCCTCGACGGCTCAGAAGAATTTGCCCGGATGGCGCGCCAGGACAGCGGCTGCGAGGTGTGGCAACAAGACTTCCTGGAGCTCGACCTGCCGGCCGAACGCTTTGACGGGATTTTCGCCAACGCGGTGCTGTTTCATGTCCCCGTCCAGGAACTGCCGCGGGTGCTCAAGCAATTGCGCGCCACGCTCAAGCCCGGCGGCGTGCTGTTCAGCTCCAACCCCCGGGGCGAAAACCAGGAAGGCTGGAACGGCCAGCGCTTCGGCGCCTACCACGACCTCGCGGCCTGGCAAACGCTGCTTGGCGAAGCGGGCTTCGTGGAACTGGAGCACTACTACCGACCGGCGGGGCTGCCACGGGAGCAACAGCCTTGGCTGGCGAGTGTGTGGCGTAGACCTTGAGCCTCCATTGTGGCGAGGGGATTTATCCCCGTTGGGGTGCGAAGCAGCCCCAAATTTTTTGCTACCCCGGTGTGCCTGATTGAGTGCAGGGGGCGCTTCGCACCCCAACGGGGATAAATCCCCTCGCCACAAAGAACAGCGCTTGAGTCCAATTCTTTATCGCCTGTCACTCCTGCCTTTTCAACCACTTCTGCGACAACTGCTCCAGCCTCCCATCATCCTTGATCCGCGCCAGGGCATTATCCAGGCTGGCCTTGAACGCCGGGTTGCCCTTCTGGAACGGAATTACCAGGCTCGGCGGCGGGTCGCTCTTTTCTTCCGGCTGGAACGACTGCGCCATGACCAACGGACGCTGCGGCTCTTCCTTGCTCGCCAGCAGTTGCGCATCCGGACGGCTATACGCCGCACTGAGGTCGAAACGTTCCGCCAGTTCCGGGGTCATTGCTATGTGGTTGATGGCAACGTCGTACTTGCCACTCTCCACACCGGGCAGCAGATCCGCGGCATCGGTGACGACGAAGTCGGGGCGTACATCGAGCTCGGCCGCGAGCATTTCACCCAGCTCCACTTCGAAACCGGTGAGTTTGCCGTCTTCCTTGAAGTTGAAGGGCGCGGTGTTGGCTTCGAGAGCAATGCGCAGCTCGCCACGGTCATTGATGTCGTCGATCAGTTCGGCATGAGCCAGGGGGCTCAAAAGGGGTAGCAGGCAGATCAGGCCAGGCAGGAAACGCATGGTCACTCCTAGTATTTATACAAGCGACGCTCGTTTCAGGCTCGCTTTGCTATGGTTGTTGCAGGCTTCGACAACGATTGGCCATGAAGTTGTGATGGCCAGGCGGATTTCATGGAAAAACTGGAGAAAAAAATGAAAAGCTTTATGTCTCGTGCCGCGTTGGCCGGTCTGTTATTGGGCGCTTCGATGCTGGCAAGTGCCGCGACGCCGGCGCCCAAAGGTGCAGAAGTGTTCATCGTTTCCCCGGAAGACGGCGCCACGGTCGCCCAGGAATTCAAGGTCAAGTTCGGCGTCAAGAACATCGCCCTGGCCCCGGCGGGCGATGTGACCAAAAATACCGGCCACCATCATTTGCTGATCGATGTCGACAAGCTGCCGGCCGCAGGCGCGCCGATTCCGACCGACGCCCACCACATGCACTTCGGCAAGGCACAGACCGAGGCCACCATCAAACTGGCCCCGGGCAAGCACACCTTGCAATTGATCCTGGGCGACAGCGGCCACATGCCGTTCGACCCGTCGATTGTGTCCAAGAAAATCACTGTCAATGTGAAGTAACACAGCACCGGCTGGCACTACGCAGATCCCTTGTGGGAGCGGGCTTGCTCGCGAAGGCGGTGTATCAGCCGGCAATATATCGACTGGCACACCGCCTTCGCGAGCAAGCCCGCTCCCACAGGGGTTTGATGGTGTTTCAAAAAAAAACGGGAGCCCTTTCGGGGCTCCCGTTTTTTTTATTGCAAAGCCAGGCTAGCTTAGAACAACACGCGGCAACGAATCGTGCCATTGATGTGCTGCAGCTTCTCTTGCGCCAGGTCCGAGTATTCGGCGTCGACGTCGATCACGACGTAGCCGACTTTCTCGTTGGTCTGCAGGAACTGACCGGAAATGTTGATGCCGTTTTCGGCGAAGACCTTGTTGATCTCGCTCATCACACCCGGAATGTTCTCGTGGATGTGCAGCAGGCGGTGCTTGCCAGGGTGGGCAGGCAGGGCCACTTCCGGGAAGTTCACCGACGATACCGAGGTACCGTTGTCGCTGTACTTGACCAGTTTCTCCGCCACTTCCAGGCCGATGTTGGCTTGGGCTTCAGCGGTGGAACCGCCGATGTGCGGGGTCAGGATCACGTTGTCCAGGCCACGCAGCGGGCTCTCGAAGATGTCGTCGTTGGAGCGCGGCTCCACCGGGAACACGTCGATGGCGGCGCCGATCAGGTGCTTGTCCTTGATCGCGTCGGCCAGGGCGTCGAGCTTGACCACGGTGCCACGCGCGGCGTTGATCAGGATCCCGCCTTTCTTGATAGCGCGGATTTCCTTCTCGCCAATCATCCACTGGGTGGCAGCGGTTTCCGGCACATGCAGGGTCACGATGTCGGACATGCCCAACAACTCGTGCAAGTCGTTGACTTGGGTGGCGTTGCCCAGGGGCAGCTTGGTCACGGTGTCGTAGAAGAACACCTGCATGCCAAGGCCTTCAGCCAGTACCGACAACTGCGTGCCGATCGAGCCGTAGCCGACGATACCCAGCTTCTTGCCGCGGATTTCGAAGGAGTTGGCCGCGCTCTTGATCCAGCCGCCACGGTGGCAGGAAGCGTTCTTCTCGGGGATGCCGCGCAGCAGCAGGATCGCTTCGGCCAGCACCAGTTCGGCAACGGAACGGGTGTTGGAGTACGGTGCGTTGAACACCGCGATACCGCGCTCGCGCGCCGCGTTGAGGTCAACCTGGTTGGTGCCGATGCAGAAGCAGCCGACCGCGACCAGTTTCTTGGCGTGGTCGAAGATCTCTTCGGTCAGTTGAGTACGGGAGCGAATGCCGATGAAGTGAGCATCGGCGATCTTTTCCTTGAGCTGGGCTTCCGGCAGAGAACTGGTGATGTACTCGATGCTGGTGTAGCCCGCCGACTTGAGGACGTCGACAGCCGATTGGTGGACGCCTTCGAGAAGAAGGAACTTGATCTTGCTCTTATCGAGAGAAGTCTTGCTCATCTGCGTAAACCTGTGTCCCGGAGAAAAATGGCAGGGAATCGGACAGCGCATGCTGGCCCGACCGGCGTGACAGCCGTCGCCGCAGAACAGCCGTTGGGCACTACGCTGCGGGGTCGGTATGCTAGCATACGCCCCCCGCAAACACTCATTCCTGCGACGTGAAGCGTTCTCAGGATGACCATGAATTGTTCGAGAGTTCTGTCGATGACCCATCCTGCCGTGATAGATGAGCTGAAGACCCTGGTTGAGCCTGGCAAGGTCTTGACCGATGCCGACTCCCTGAACGCTTACGGCAAGGATTGGACCAAGCATTTCGCCCCGGCGCCTTCGGCCATCGTCTTTCCCAAGACCACCGAACAGGTCCAGGCCATTGTGCGCTGGGCCAATGCGCACAACGTCGCGCTGGTGCCGTCGGGCGGGCGCACCGGGTTGTCCGCCGCCGCCGTGGCCGCCAACGGCGAAGTGGTGGTGTCATTCGACTACATGAACCAGATTCTCGACGTGAACCTCACAGACCGCACTGCCGTGTGCCAGCCGGGCGTGGTCACCGAGCAACTGCAGAACAAGGCTAAAGAACATGGGCTGTACTACCCGGTTGACTTCGCTTCGGCAGGTTCCAGCCAGATTGGCGGCAATATCGGCACCAATGCCGGCGGAATCAAGGTCATTCGCTACGGCATGACCCGCAACTGGGTGGCGGGCATGAAGGTCGTCACCGGCAAGGGCGACCTGCTGGAACTGAACAAGGACCTGATCAAGAACGCCACCGGCTACGACTTGCGGCAGCTGTTCATTGGCGCCGAAGGCACCCTGGGCTTCGTGGTCGAGGCCACCATGCGCCTGGACCGTACGCCAAAGAACCTCACCGCCATGGTGCTCGGCACCTCGGACTTCGACTCCATCATGCCGGTGCTGCACGCCTTCCAGGGCAAGCTGGACCTGACCGCTTTCGAATTTTTCTCCGACAAGGCCCTGGCCAAGGTCCTCGGTCGTGGCGACGTACCGGCGCCATTCGAAACCGAGTGCCCGTTCTACGCGCTGCTGGAATTCGAAGCCACCACCGAAGAGGTCGCCAACCAGGCCTTGGAAACCTTCGAGCATTGCGTGGAACAGGGCTGGGTGCTGGACGGTGTGATGAGCCAGAGCGAAACCCAACTGCAAAACCTGTGGAAATTGCGCGAGTACATCTCCGAAACCATCTCCCACTGGACGCCGTACAAAAACGACATTTCGGTGACCGTCTCCAAAGTCCCAGCCTTCTTGCAGGAAATCGACGGGATCGTTGGCGAACATTACCCGGACTTCGAAATCGTCTGGTTCGGTCACATCGGCGACGGCAACCTTCACTTGAACATCCTCAAGCCAGAAAACCTGAGCAAGGATGAATTCTTCGCCAAATGCGCGACCGTGAACAAATGGGTCTTTGAAACCGTCGAGAAGTACAACGGCTCGATTTCCGCCGAACACGGCGTGGGCATGACCAAGCGCGACTACCTGACTTATAGTCGTTCGCCAGTGGAGATCGAATACATGAAAGCCGTGAAAGCCGTATTCGACCCGAACGGCATCATGAACCCAGGCAAGATTTTCGCGGTTAACGCCTAAAAAAACACCTGATGAACCCTAGAGCAGGAGTCGGTAAATGAGCTATCAGCACCAGTATGTCGACGGTACACGTATTCATTTCCCGTTAGGGAAAGTGGTGTGCATTGGCCGCAACTACGCCGAACATGCCAAGGAACTGGATAACCCGGTGCCCACCGAACCCTTGTTGTTCATCAAGCCGGGCAGCTGCGTGGTGCCGCTGGAAGGCAGTTTCAGCATTCCCGCCGACCGTGGCTCGGTGCACTACGAGGCGGAAATCGCCGTGTTGATCGGCAAGCCGCTGTCCACCAAGCCCAGCGTTGAAGAGGTGCTGGACGCGATCTCCGGCTTCGCCCCGGCCCTGGACCTGACCCTGCGGGACAAACAGGCCGAGCTCAAGGCCAAGGGCCTGCCGTGGGAAGTCGCCAAGTCCTTCGACGGCGCGGCAGTGATCGCGCCATTTGTCTCGAAGGATACGTTTGCCGACCTGACCGACATTCCCGTGCGCCTGACCATCAACGGTGAAGTGCGCCAGGACGGCAACAGCAGCCTGATGCTCAACCCCATCGTGCCGATGATCCAATACATGGCCGGTTGTTTCTCGCTGCAGGCCGGCGACGTGATCCTCACCGGCACCCCGGCGGGCGTCGGGCCGCTGAATGCGGGCGATGAACTGATCCTGGAACTGCCAGGGGCGAGCAGCTTCCAGAGTAGCGTTCGCTAACTCGGTTTTGTGACCACTACAGATCAAATGTGGGAGCGGGCTTGCTCGCGAATGCGGTGTATCAGAAACATATATGTCGACTGACACTCCGCATTCGCGAGCAAGCCCGCTCCCACATTAGAGATCCAGGCTTTCCTGAAGACCGAAGTTTTACCGTTTTTTTCACATGCCATCCGGATAATTCCGAGGAATGCGGCATCTGAGCCAGCCACTCCCTTAGCCGAACTTTCTGGAACACATTCCCTGATGGCCAAAACCCAAACACTGCCTGCCGCCAAGCCTGCCCGCCGCTCTCGCTTCGCCCTGCCCTGGTATGCCTGGTCGCTGCTGACGGTGGCTGCAGCCTATGGCTTGGCGTTTGCGATGCATTGGGACGACCGCGGCCTGCTTTGGCTGTCGGAACACTTCCAGAGCCCGGTCCAGCGCCAGGAAAGCATCTGGTTGCCAGACTATCGCGCCGTGATCGACGCCAAGCCGCTACCGGGCATGGAGAAGGACGAAGCGTCCGATGTGACCTATAACCCGCAGACCAAGACCCTGTTCGCAGTCATGGGCAAGAACCCATTCCTGGTGGAGCTGACCCTGCAAGGCGATGTATTGCGCAAGATGCCATTGGTGGGCTGGGGCAATCCGGAAGGCGTGGCGTTTATGGAAAACGGTCTGCTGGCCATTACCGATGAACGAAAGCACCTGCTATCGATCGTTCAGGTCGATGCCGACACCCGCGCGCTGAACATCAATGACTTTCCTCGCTATGACCTGGGCACGTCGAAGAATCAGAACAAGGGATTCGAAGCCATCGTCTGGGACCCGAAAAATCAGCGACTGGTCCTCGGCGAAGAGCGCCCACCTGCGCTGTTCACCTGGAAAAGTGACGGTAGCCAGTTGCTCAAGGGCGATAAGCAGATCCATGTCAGCAACGAATTGGACCTTCGCAACCTTTCAGCATTGGCCGTAGACCCCCGCACCGGTCACATGCTGGTGCTGTCAGCCGACTCCCATCTATTGCTGGAGTTGGACGAAGAAGGCGAGCAGGTCAGCTTCATGACCTTGCTAGGCGGCTTCAACGGCCTGAAAGACACGATCCCTCGTGCCGAAGGTGTCACGATCGATGAGGCCGGTAACCTGTACATGGTCAGCGAGCCGAACCTGTTCTATCGTTTCGAAAAACAGCGCTGACAACTAACTCTGTAGGATAAGTCCTGCTTCGCTGTAGGGTGTGGCACGCAGCCATTAAGTTTCAGTTCAGGCAGCCGTGGTATTTCCACCCACCTGTTCTTATCCGAGCCCACCCCAACATGCGTCGACTCGCCCACCCCAAACCCTTGATCCTGATACTGCTGACGCTGGTGCTGATCAGCCTGATCGCCGTCGGCCAGCACCTGCGCCTGTTCGAACGTGCCTGGTTCAACCTGAATACGCTCTGGAAAAATACCAGCGAACAGGCCATTGCCCTGGATCAATACCGGGTCACCGTCGAGGCGCGGGTGATCGAAGGCCTGGATGATGACGTTTCCGCGCTGACGTTCGATCCGGTCCGCAAGAGCCTGTTCACTGTCACCAATAAAAACGCCGAGCTGATCGAGCTGTCGCTGGATGGCAAGATTCTGCGGCGCATCGCCCTGATCGGCTTTGGCGACCCGGAGGCGGTGGAGTTCATCAGCGAAGACACCTACGTCATCACTGACGAGCGCCAGCAACGGCTGATCAAGATTCACTTGGAAGACAACACCCAATTCCTCGACGCCGCCGAAGCCGAGCAGATATCCCTCGGCGTGCACATGAGGAGCAACAAGGGGTTCGAAGGACTGGCCTACGATTCGGTGGGCAAACGCCTGTTCGTGGCGAAGGAACGCGACCCGATGCTGATTTACGAAGTGCACGGGTTTCCCCACCACAATCTGGAAAAGTCCTACGCGGTGCATGTGATCAACAACCCCAAGCGCGATGCCGGGCTGTTCGTACGCGACCTTTCAAGCCTGCAATACGATGAACGCAGCGGCCATTTGCTGGCGCTGTCCGATGAGTCGCGGTTGATTATCGAGTTGGATATCGACGGCCGACCGTTGAGCACGCTCTCATTGAGCAAGGGCCGCCAGGGGCTGCAACAAACCGTACCCCAGGCCGAAGGCCTGGCCATGGACGACGATGGCAACCTGTACCTGGTGAGCGAGCCGAATCTGTTTTATGTGTTCAAGAAGCCGCAGCCTTGATCTTGGCCTGACGCAGAACCATGTGGGAGCGGGCTTGCTCGCGAATGCGGTATATCAGACACATATATGCCAACTGACACACCGCATTCGCGAGCAAGCCCGCTCCCACAGGACTCGAGCTTAAATCAATAGCCCCTGGGCCTACTCAGCCCGCAGGGTCTTCACCCCATCAGCAGTCCCCAGCAACAGCACATCCGCCGGGCGAGCAGCGAACAAACCGTTGGTGACCACGCCGACGATGGCGTTGATCTGGCTTTCCAGTTCCACCGGGTTAGTGATCTGCAGGTTGTGCACATCCAGGATGATGTTGCCGTTATCGGTCAGCACGCCTTCGCGATACACCGGGTCGCCGCCCAGTTTCACCAGTTGGCGGGCCACATGGCTACGGGCCATGGGGATAACTTCCACCGGCAACGGGAACGCGCCGAGTACCGGCACCAGTTTGCTGGCGTCGGCAATGCAGATGAAGGTCTTGGCCACCGCCGCGACGATCTTCTCGCGGGTCAGGGCCGCGCCGCCGCCCTTGATCAGGTTCAGGTGCGCGTCGCTTTCATCGGCGCCGTCGATGTAGAACTCCAAGTCGCTGACGGTGTTGAGTTCGTACACCGGGATCCCGTGGCCCTTGAGGCGCGCAGCGGTCGCTTCGGAGCTGGCGACGGCGCCATCGAACGCACCCTTGTGTTGCGCCAGCGCGTCGATGAAGCAATTGGCCGTGGAGCCGGTGCCGACCCCGACGACGCTCTTGTCATCCAGTTTCGGGAGGATGAGGTCGACGGCGGCCTGGGCCACGGCCTGTTTGAGTTGATCCTGGGTCATGCGGGCTCCGAAGGTGCCGAGAGAGAACGAAAGGCCGGCATTATAGGCGCCGAAAGGGCCCTGGTCATTGCCTGATTGGCACCGAGCCAGTGTGGCGAGGGAGCTTGCTCCCGCTCGGCTGCGAAGCAGTCGTGATTGATGTCTACCGCATATCGAAGGGGGCCGCTGCGCGACCCAGCGGGAGCAAGCTCCCTCGCCACGGGGTTTCTGCGCTCAAAGTGCCTTAATCGTGTGGTCGCCCAGCCAAAAGCCGGGTTAGACTCCTTGGCCCTGCCCAACCCGCTCAGTGATGCTTTCCGATGCTTGAACAGTACGTCAAAAAGATCCTCACCTCGCGCGTTTACGACGTTGCCGTAGAAACCCCGCTGCAGGCCGCTCGCCAGCTCTCCGAGCGGCTGGGCAACAGCATCCTGCTCAAGCGTGAAGACTTGCAGCCAGTGTTCTCGTTCAAGATTCGCGGGGCCTACAACAAGCTGACCCAGCTCAGCGACGAAGAACGCGCACGCGGCGTGGTCACGGCTTCGGCGGGCAACCACGCCCAGGGCCTGGCCCTGGCGGCGAAGGTGCTGGGGGTCAAGGCCACCATCGTGATGCCCAAGACCACGCCGGAAATCAAGGTCGAAGGCGTGCGTTCCCGTGGCGGCAAAGTGGTCTTGCACGGTGACTCGTTCCCCGAAGCCCTGGCCTATTCGCTGAAACTGGTCGACGAAAAGGGCTACGTCTACATCCACCCGTATGACGATCCCCACACCATTGCCGGGCAGGGCACCGTGGCGATGGAAATCCTGCGCCAGCATCCTGGGCGCCTCGATGCGATCTTCGTCCCGGTGGGCGGTGGCGGGCTGATCGCCGGGATCGCGGCCTACGTGAAATACCTGCGCCCGGACATCAAGATCATCGGCGTCGAGCCGGACGACTCCAACTGCCTCCAAGCGGCCATGGCCGCAGGCGAGCGCGTAGTGCTGCCGACCGTGGGACTGTTCGCCGACGGCGTTGCCGTGGCACAGATCGGCCAGCACACCTTTGATATCTGCAAACATCACGTGGACGAAGTGATCACCGTCAGCACCGACGAGATCTGCGCCGCCATCAAGGATATCTACGACGATACCCGCTCGATCACCGAACCTGCCGGCGCATTGGGCGTGGCTGGGATCAAGAAATACGTCGAGTCACGGCACATCAGCGGCCAGACCCTGGTGGCGATCGACTCCGGCGCCAACGTCAACTTCGACCGCTTGCGCCATGTCGCCGAGCGCGCCGAGCTGGGCGAGGGCCGCGAAGCGATCATTGCCGTGACCATCCCCGAGAAGCCGGGCAGCTTCAAGGCGTTCTGCGAAGCAGTGGGCAAGCGCCAGATCACCGAATTCAACTATCGCTACAACACCGGCAGCGAAGCGCACATCTTCGTCGGCGTGCAGACCCACCCGGAAAACGACCCGCGCAGCGCGCTGATCGCCAGCCTGACCGAACAAGGCTTCCCGGTGCTGGACCTGACCGACAATGAACTGGCCAAGTTGCACATTCGCCACATGGTCGGCGGGCATGCGGCCCATGTCATCGACGAAGTGGTGCTGCGCTTCGAATTCCCGGAACGTCCGGGGGCGCTGTTCAACTTCTTGAACAAGCTGGGTGGGCGCTGGAATATCTCGATGTTCCACTACCGCAACCATGGCGCGGCGGATGGCCGTGTGGTCGCGGGGCTCCAAGTGCCCCACGATGAACGCCACCTGGTCCCGGCCGCCCTGGAAGAAATCGGCTACCCGTACTGGGATGAAAGCGATAACCCGGCCTATCAGTTGTTCCTGGGTTGATAAAGGCGGGCTAGGCTGAGAGCAAGACTTAAGGAAATCGACCCCATGGAAACATTGACCGCGCTGAAGATCGCCCACGGCATCGCCACTGTATTACTGCTGGCGGGTGCACTGGGGCTGGCCATCTGGGTCTGGCGCACGCGCCGCAACGGCGACGCCACGGCGGCTGCGCGCACACTGCAACGTCCGCGGTTGTTCATCTGGCTGGTCATGATCCTGGCGCTGGCTAGCCTGCCATTCACCGGCTGGTGGATGGTTCATCAAATCGGCTGGCCACTGGGACAGACCTGGCTGCTGGCTTCCAGCGTGCTCTACACCTTGGCGGCGCTGGCGGGGTTCTGGCTGCTGGTGCGGCTGAACACATTGCGCAAAGCGCCAGGCGGTAGCGGGAAGTTTACCTTTGCCCTGGCGCTGTTCAGCGTTGTCTGCTTTGTCGCCATCGCGGGGTTGATGGGGGCCAAGCCGGTTTAAGGCTTAGAGACCGCATCGCCCCTTTCGCGAGCAGGCTCGCTCCCACATGGATTGTATGAACAACACAGTCCATGTGGGAGCGAGCCTGCTCGCGAAAGCTGTTTCAGCCACGCAGACTGATTACCGGCCAACCCCGCTTCTGGGCCTCAGCCCGAAGATTCGGATCCGGATCCACCGCCACCGGATGCGTCACCGCTTCCAGCAACGGCAAATCGTTCATCGAATCGCTATAAAAGTAGCTATCGTCGAGCGAGTACCCGGTTTCTTCCAGCCAACGGTTCAACCGGGTCACCTTGCCCTCGCGGAAACACGGGATGTCGGTGCTGCGTCCGCTGTAGCGCCCGTCGACCATCTCGCACTCGGTGGCAATCAGGGTTTCGACCCCCAGGCGCTCGGCAATTGGCGCGGTAACGAAGCGGTTGGTGGCGGTGATGATTACCAGCTTGTCGCCGGCGTCACGGTGCTTTTTCAGCAGTTCGATGGCCTGGGGCAACACGATCGGCTCGATGCAGTCGCGCATGTAGTCCAAGTGCCATTGGGCCAGGATGTGCATTTCGGTACGGCCAAGGATTTCCAGGCAAAAGTTCAGGTACTCGGCATTGTCGAGCTTGCCGGCCAGGTAATCCTGGTAGAACGCGTCGTTGCGTGCCTTATAGGTGACAGCGTCCAGAAAACCGCGCTCGCACAGGTAATCGCCCCACGCGTGGTCGCTGTCGCCACCCAGCAATGTGTTGTCCAAGTCGAATAAAGCCAGCCGCATCGCAGTTACTCGCTGAAAAATCTAAAGAAAGGCGTCCAGAATACGGACTTTTCACAAGAGTGCACATAAGCTAGGGACGCTCGTTGCTGCTTTCACAACCTTTGTGGAACAATGCGGCGACATGCGTTTGCGAGGTTGTTGCCGTGATCGATCCCGATGGTTTCCGTCCCAATGTGGGGATCATTCTTACGAATGATGCTGGGCAGGTGCTATGGGCACGCCGTATCAATCAAGACGCCTGGCAGTTTCCCCAGGGTGGGATCAACCCCCAGGAGACGCCGGAAGAGGCCTTGTACCGCGAGTTGAATGAAGAAGTGGGGCTTGAGCGCGAAGATGTCGAAATACTCGCCTGCACCCGAGGCTGGTTGCGCTATCGTTTGCCGCAACGCCTGGTCAGGACGCACAGCCAACCGCTGTGCATCGGCCAGAAGCAGAAATGGTTTCTCCTGCGCCTGATCTCCAACGAGCAGCGGGTGCGGATGGATTTGACCGGTAAACCGGAGTTCGATGGCTGGCGCTGGGTCAGCTATTGGTATCCGTTGGGCCAGGTGGTGACATTCAAGCGCGAGGTGTACCGACGCGCCCTCAAAGAGCTTGCCCCGCGCCTGCTGACGCGCGACTGACGACGGAGTTCGACCCCGAGCCATGCTCAATACGCTGCGCAAGATCGTCCAGGAAGTTAACTCCGCCAAGGATCTCAAGGCGGCGTTGGGGATTATTGTATTGCGCGTCAAAGAGGCCATGGGCAGCCAGGTCTGCTCGGTCTACCTGCTGGACCCCGAGACCAATCGTTTCGTGCTGATGGCCACCGAGGGCTTGAACAAGCGCTCCATCGGCAAGGTGAGCATGGCGCCCAATGAAGGCCTGGTCGGTCTGGTCGGCACGCGCGAAGAACCCCTGAACCTCGAAAACGCCGCGGATCACCCGCGCTACCGCTACTTTGCCGAAACGGGTGAAGAACGCTACGCCTCGTTCCTTGGCGCACCGATCATCCACCACCGCCGCGTCGTCGGCGTGTTGGTCATCCAGCAAAAAGAGCGCCGACAGTTCGACGAAGGTGAAGAAGCCTTCCTTGTAACCATGAGCGCGCAACTGGCCGGGGTTATCGCCCATGCCGAGGCCACCGGCTCGATCAGCGGCCTGGGTCGCCAGGGCAAGGGTATCCAGGAAGCGAAGTTCGTCGGTGTGCCCGGCTCACCGGGCGCGGCAGTGGGCACGGCGGTGGTCATGTTGCCGCCCGCCGACCTCGACGTGGTGCCGGACAAGACCGTCGCCGACATCAATGCCGAGCTGGGCTTGTTCAAGACCGCCATCGAAGGCGTGCGGGCCGACATGCGGGCCCTGTCGGCCAAGCTGGCGACGCAGTTGCGCCCCGAAGAACGCGCACTGTTCGACGTCTACCTGATGATGCTCGACGATGCCTCCCTGGGCAGCGAAGTGACCACCGTCATCAAGACCGGCCAGTGGGCCCAGGGTGCGCTGCGCCAGGTGGTGACCGACCACGTCAACCGTTTCGAACTGATGGACGACGCCTACCTGCGCGAACGCGCCTCGGACGTCAAGGACCTTGGCCGTCGCTTGCTGGCGTACTTGCAGCAGGAGCGCCAGCAGACCCTGGTCTACCCCGACAACACCATCCTGGTCAGTGAAGAGCTGACCCCGGCCATGCTCGGCGAAGTGCCCGAAGGCAAGCTGGCGGGCCTGGTCTCGGTACTGGGTTCGGGCAACTCCCACGTGGCGATCCTGGCCCGGGCGATGGGCATTCCGACGGTGATGGGCCTGGTGGACCTGCCGTACTCCAAGGTCGACGGCATCCAGATGATCGTCGACGGCTACCACGGCGAGGTCTACACCAACCCCAGCGACGTGCTGCGCAAGCAGTTCGCCGATGTGGTGGAGGAAGAAAAGCAACTGTCCCTGGGCCTGGATGCGCTGCGGGACCTGCCGTGCATTACCCTCGATGGCCACCGCATGCCATTGTGGGTCAACACCGGCCTGCTGGCCGACGTCGCCCGAGCGCAGAAGCGTGGCGCCGAAGGTGTGGGGCTGTACCGCACCGAAGTGCCGTTCATGATCAACCAGCGCTTCCCCAGCGAAAAAGAACAGCTGGCGATCTACCGCGAACAACTGGCCGCGTTTCACCCACAACCGGTGACCATGCGCAGCCTGGACATCGGCGGCGACAAGTCCCTGTCCTACTTCCCGATCAAGGAAGACAACCCGTTCCTCGGCTGGCGCGGCATCCGCGTGACACTCGACCACCCGGAAATCTTCCTGGTCCAGGCCCGCGCCATGCTCAAGGCCAGCGAAGGCCTGAACAACCTGCGCATCCTGTTGCCGATGATCTCCGGCACCCATGAACTGGAAGAAGCCCTGCACCTGATCCACCGGGCCTGGGGCGAAGTCCGCGACGAAGGCACCGACGTGCCGATGCCGCCGGTCGGCGTGATGATCGAGATTCCGGCCGCGGTGTACCAGACCAAGGAACTGGCGCGGCAGGTGGACTTCCTGTCGGTGGGTTCCAACGACCTGACCCAATACCTGCTGGCCGTGGACCGTAACAACCCACGGGTCGCCGACCTGTACGACTACCTGCACCCGGCGGTGCTGCAAGCCTTGCAGAACGTGGTGCGTGACGCCCATGCCGAAGGCAAGCCGGTCAGTATCTGCGGCGAAATGGCCGGCGACCCGGCCGCCGCGGTGCTGCTGATGGCGATGGGGTTCGACAGTTTGTCGATGAACGCCACCAACCTGCCGAAAGTGAAGTGGATGCTGCGCCAGATCAACCTCAGCAAGGCCCAGGAATTGCTCGCGGAAGTGATGACCATCGACAACCCGCAAGTGATCCACAGCTCCTTGCAACTGGCGCTGAAGAACCTTGGGTTGGCGCGGATGATCAATCCGGCTTCGAACAAGACCCTCTAGACAGTTCAGCGAGCATTTGTGGCGAGGGAGCTTGCTCCCGCTGGGCTACGAAGTAGCCCCAAGGCTTTTTTGGGCGGGCTTCGCCCACCAGCGGGAGCAAGCTCCCTCGCCACAAGTGACTCTCATTCAAGTGTGTAGCGCCACCTCCCCCAAATGCCCCCCATGGGGCCCGAAACTGCGCTCGACCATCTGCCGCGTCCCATCGGCATGGACAATCAGCGCCGTACTCGCCCGTGTCCCATAAGCCGGGCTGGCGATGAACACACTCGACAACAATGCCTCGGTCGCCAGCCCGACGCCGGTGTCGGGCAGTTCGGCCACCGGCGCGGGTTGTGGATCGTTCAGCAACGCCAACAAGGCCTGGGGTTGCGGATCGTCCAGCACCTCCTCCAGCGCCAACCGGGCCTTGAGCAACTTGGGCCATGGCGTGTTCAGCCCAGCGTTCGACAGGCCATACACGCCCTTGGCCAACTGCTGTGGCCGGGTATCACGGGCGTTGTAGTGCCAGAGCTCGGCGCCATTGCCGAGCAGCAGGTTGAAGCCACCGTACTCGCCAGCACGGGGCACGACTTCGCTCAGGTAGTCGGCAATCGACAGATTCCCGGTGAGGAACCGCGCCACCAGTTCACCGCGGGACTTGAAGGCCGGCAATTGGCCTGGGTCGCGGATGTTGGTCAGCGCGGCAAAACGGCCCTCGGCGCCGATGCCGAGCCAAGTACCGCCGGCTTCGAGGTCGCGCCCTGCATGGACATGGGGCGCGTCAGGCCATTGGGCCAGGGGCAAGGTCGGCCGGGCGTAGAACTCGTCGCGGTTGGCCGCCACGACCAGCGGCTGGGCGTGGCCAGGGCGCCAGGCAAATACGATCAGGCACATCAGGTTGTCCTGTTATAGGAATAAAACCGAGCAGCGCTTTTTGTGGCGAGGGAGCTTGCTCCCGCTGGGCTACGAAGTAGCCCAAATCCAAGGGCCAGGCTTGTCAGACCTATCACCCTGCTTTTTCGGGAGTGCTTCGCACTCCAGCGGGAGCAAGCTCCCTCGCCACAACAGCGGTTCGCCATCCGGTGTCGTGATGCAGACACCCGAGTGTTTCCAGCCACTCTACTCACACATCGCCCCGGCATCCATCGCCTTCAGTAGAGCCCAAGCCCCTCGATCCGTTACCATGCCGCTCTTATTTCGGGGATGGGCGGGGAGAGTCTGGTGGAATTTGTGCTCTATCTGCTACTCGGCGCCTGCGCCGGCGTGCTGGCCGGGTTGTTTGGCGTAGGGGGCGGGATCATCATCGTCCCGGTGCTGGTATTCAGTTTCACCCTGCAGGGCTTCGACCCGCAGGTGTTGACGCACCTGGCCGTCGGCACCTCCCTGGCGTCGATTATCTTTACCTCGGTCAATGCCGTGCGCGAACATCAGCGCAAAGGCGCGGTGCGCTGGCCGGTATTCGCCTGGATGACCGTCGGCATCCTGATCGGTGCCGGTTTCGGCGCGATCACCGCCGAAGCGATTTCCGGCCCGCATCTGCAAAAGATCATTGGCGTGTTCGCCTTGATCGTTGCCGTGCAACTGGCCCTGGACTTCAAGCCCAAGGCCAGCCGCACCGTACCGGGCAAGGCCGGGCTGACCGTGGCTGGCACGGTGATCGGCTGGGCCTCGGCGATTTTCGGCATCGGTGGTGGTTCGCTGACCGTACCGTTCCTGACCTGGCGCAGCGTGCCGATGCAACAAGCGGTGGCGACGTCATCGGCCTGCGGCTTGCCGATCGCCCTGGTCAGTGCATTAAGTTTCATGATTCTGGGCTGGCACGATCCGTTGCTGCCGGCCCATAGTCTCGGTTTTGTGTATTTGCCGGCGCTGCTGGGCATCGCCTTGACCAGTATGGTCTTTGCCCGCTTTGGTGCGCGGCTGGCCCATCGCCTGTCGCCACGCTTGCTCAAGCGCTTGTTCGCCGCCTTGCTATTCTGCGTGGGGGTGAGTTTTCTGCTCTGACGCAATCCTGGCTTAATCCCGTGGTGGCAGCGTCGCCCGGGTATTTTTGACGTTTACGAGGAATATCAATGCTGCCTTACCCGCAGATCGATCCGGTAGCCCTGGCCATCGGCCCGCTGAAAATCCACTGGTACGGCCTGATGTACCTGATCGGCATCGGCGGCGCCTGGTGGCTGGCGTCGCGCCGGCTCAACCGCTTCGACCCGACCTGGAACAAGGAAAAGCTCTCCGACCTGGTGTTCTGGCTGTCCATGGGCGTGATCGTCGGCGGACGCCTGGGCTACGTGCTGTTCTACGACCTGAGTGCCTACCTGGCCAACCCGACGCTGATCTTCGAAGTGTGGAAGGGCGGCATGTCGTTCCACGGTGGGTTCATCGGTGTGATGCTGGCGGCGCTGTGGTTCGGCAAGCGCAACAACAAGTCGTTTTTCGAGCTGATGGACTTCGTCGCGCCGATGGTGCCGATCGGCCTGGGTGCCGGGCGCATCGGCAACTTCATCAACGCCGAGTTGTGGGGCAAGTCGACCGACGTGCCCTGGGCGATGATCTTCCCGCCGTTCAGCGACCCGGCGCAGTTGCCGCGCCACCCGTCGCAGCTGTACCAGTTCGCCCTCGAGGGTGTGGCACTGTTCCTGATCCTCTGGCTGTTCTCGCGCAAGCCGCGCCCCACCATGGCGGTGTCGGGCATGTTCGCGCTGTTCTATGGCATCTTCCGTTTCATTGTCGAATTCGTCCGCGTGCCGGATGCCCAGCTCGGCTACCTGGCGTGGAACTGGCTGACCATGGGCCAGGTGCTGTGCCTGCCGATGATCATCGGTGGCCTGGCGCTGATCTGGCTGGCTTATCATCGCGCGCCGGCTGCGGCGGCCAAGGTTTAAAATTCGAACCCCGGGGCGCAGGCCCCGGGTTCAAGGACACAGGTAACCCATGAAGCAATATCTCGATCTGGTGGCCCACGTCATCAAGAACGGCACCAAGCAAGCCAACCGCACCGGTGTGAACACCATCAGCTTCCCCGGCGCCATGCTGCGCTATGACTTGAAGGAAGGCTTTCCCGCTATCACCACCCGCAAGATGGCCTTCAAATCGGCCATCGGCGAGATGTGCGGTTTTCTCCGTGGTGTGAACAATGCCGCTGAGTTTCGCGCCCTGGGCTGCAAGGTCTGGGACCAGAACGCCAACGAAAACGCCCAGTGGCTGGCCAACCCGTTCCGCCAGGGCGAAGACGACCTGGGTGAGATCTACGGCGTGCAGTGGCGCAAGTGGCCGGCCTATAAGCAGATCCCGGTAAACAACCCGGCGGCCATCGAGCAGACGCTGGCCCAGGGTTACCGGCAGATCGCCGAGGGCGAAGAAAACGGCCAGGCTTACGTGGTGCTGTACAAGGCCATCGACCAGGTTCGCCAGTGCGTCGACACCATCATCAAGGACCCGGGCAGCCGGCGCATCCTGTTCCACGGCTGGAACTGCGCCCAGCTCGATGAAATGGCCCTGCCGCCGTGCCATCTGCTCTATCAGTTCCACCCGAATGTCGAGACCAGGGAGATTTCCCTGACCCTCTACATCCGCTCCAACGACCTGGGCCTGGGCACGCCGTTCAACCTCACCGAAGGCGCCGCGCTGCTGAGCCTGATCGGCCGCCTGACCGGCTACACGCCGCGCTGGTTCACCTATTTCATCGGCGACGCCCACGTCTACGAAAACCACTTGGACATGCTCAACGAACAGCTCACCCGCGAGCCGTTCCCGATGCCCAAGCTGGTGATTTCCGAGCGCGTGCCAGAGTTTGCCAAGACCGGCGTGTACCAGCCTGAGTGGCTGGAGTTGGTGGAACCGAGCGACTTCTCCCTCGAAGGCTACCAGCACCACGCGCCGATGACCGCGCCGATGGCGGTCTGAAAGGACCCCATCGGCCCTGTGGGAGCGGGCTTGCTCGCGAATGCGGTGTGTCAGACACCATTACTTTGCCTGACACACCGCATTCGCGAGCAAGCCCGCTCCCACATTGGATCTGCATGTGCTCCAAGATCGGCTCAATGCCCATGACTCCTGCCCACATGTGAATGCTCCACCTCCGGCGCCACCGCCCCGCTCACCTCCAACCGCTGCAGGATCCCGCATTGATCCAGATCCGGCCCTTCGCCACAGCGATGGCGCAGGTCGATCAGTTGCGCCTGCAAGGCCAGCAGGCCATCGATGCGGGCCTTGACGTGGTGGATGTGTTCGTCGATCAGCGCATTGACGCTTTCACATTGATCCTGGGGGCTGTCGCGCAGGGCCAGGAGGCTGCGGATTTCTTCCAGGGTCATGTCCAGGGTGCGGCAGTTGCGGATGAACGTCAGTCGTTCGGCGTGAGCCTGGGTGTAGACGCGGTAGTTGCCGTCGCTGCGGGCCGGTTCCGGCAGCAGGCCTTCGCGTTCGTAGTAGCGGATGGTTTCGACCTGGCAGTCGGTGATTTTCGCCAGTTCTCCGATCTTCATGGTGCGATCTCCCAAATAGGTGCTTGACCCTATAGTGGCTACAGGGTCTTTACTGCGCAACAGGCACTTTTCACGGACGTCACCCGATGAGCGATTCCCTTCACACCCACAAACCAGACCACGGCCATGACCACGGGCATTCCTGCTGCGCCTCGAAAGCGGCGCCGGCGGTGGTCAATCTCGGCAAAACGCCGACGGACGGCGCGCGGCTGAGCAGTTTCCGCATCGAAGCCATGGACTGCCCCACCGAACAGACGCTGATCCAGAACAAGCTCGGCAAGCTCGAAGGCGTGCAGCGACTGGAGTTCAACCTGATCAACCGCGTCCTGGGCGTGACCCACGATCTGCCCAGCGACGCGCCGATCATCAAGGCCATCGAATCCCTAGGCATGCAGGCCGACCCGCTGATTGCGGGCGAGAAACCGCAAAGCCACGACCTGCCCGCCCCGGCCAAGCCTTGGTGGCCGTTGGCGCTGTCCGGCGTGACGGCCCTGGGCGCCGAGGTGATCCATTTCACCAATGCCGCGCCAAACTGGGTGGTCGCGCTGGTGGCGTTGGTGTCGATCCTCAGCGGTGGCCTGGGTACCTACAAGAAGGGCTGGATCGCCCTGAAGAACCGCAACCTGAACATCAACGCGCTGATGAGCATCGCCGTGACCGGCGCCGTGCTGATTGGCCAATGGCCGGAAGCGGCGATGGTGATGTTCCTGTTCACCGTGGCCGAACTGATCGAAGCCAAATCCCTGGATCGGGCGCGCAACGCCATCAGCGGCCTGATGCAGATGGCCCCGGAACAGGCCACCGTGCAGCAGGCCGATGGCACCTGGCATGTCCAGGAGGTCAAGGCCATTGCCCTCGGCGCGCGGGTGCGGGTGCGGCCCGGCGAGCGCGTCGGCCTGGACGGTGAGGTGATCACCGGCCGCTCGACCGTCGACCAGGCACCGATTACCGGTGAAAGCCTGCCGGTGGAAAAAATCGCCGGTGACAAGGTGTTCGCCGGCACCATCAACCAGGCTGGCGAACTGGAATATCGGGTGACGGCGGCGGCCGATCAATCGACCCTGGCGCGAATCATCCACGCCGTGGAACAGGCACAGGGCTCCCGGGCGCCGACCCAGCGCTTCGTCGACCGCTTTTCGACGATCTATACCCCAGCGGTGTTTGCCCTGGCCCTGGCGGTAGCAGTCATTCCACCGCTGTTCATGGGCGCCTTGTGGTTCGACTGGATCTACCGGGCCCTGGTGCTGCTGGTAGTCGCCTGCCCTTGCGCACTGGTGATTTCCACCCCCGTGACCATCGTCAGCGGCCTGGCCGCCGCCGCGCGCAAAGGCATCCTGGTCAAGGGCGGCGTTTACTTGGAGGGCGGCTACAAGCTCGACTATCTGGCGTTGGACAAGACCGGCACGATCACCCACGGCAAACCGGTGCAAACCGACTATGTAGCCTTGGACCCTACTCTGGAAAGCACAGCCCCGGCCCTGGCCGCCAGCCTCGCCGCCCGTTCCGACCACCCGGTGTCCCGGGCGATTGCCAACGCGGCTGTGGATAAGCAAGTGGTGCAGCAGGCTGTGGATAACTTCGCGGCGCTGGCCGGGCGCGGCGTGCGCGGCGACATCGACGGCCGGACCTATCACTTGGGCAACCACCGCCTGGTGGAAGACCTCGGCCTGTGCTCTCCCGAATTGGAAGAAAAACTCTTCGCCCTGGAAAAACAAGGCAAGTCGGTGGTGCTGCTGCTCGACGCTACAGGCCCCTTGGCGTTGTTTGCCGTGGCTGACACCGTGAAGGATTCCAGCCGCGAGGCCATCCGGCAACTGCATGAACTGGGCATCAAGACCCTGATGCTCACCGGCGACAACGCCCACACCGCCGAAGCGATTGCCGCGCAAGTGGGCATGGACCAGGCGCGGGGCGACCTGTTGCCGGAAGACAAGCTGCAAGCCATCGAAGCGCTGTATGCCCAGGGTCACCGCGTCGGCATGGTCGGCGACGGCATCAACGACGCCCCGGCCCTGGCCCGGTCGGAAATCGGTTTCGCCATGGCGGCGGCCGGCACCGACACGGCCATCGAGACCGCCGACGTCGCCTTGATGGACGATGACCTGCGCAAGATCCCGGCCTTCATTCGCCTGTCGCGGCAGACGTCCAGCATCCTGAAACAGAACATTATCCTGGCGTTGGTGATCAAGGCGATCTTTCTCGGGGTCACCTTCGCCGGGTTCGCCACCATGTGGATGGCGGTGTTTGCCGACATGGGGGTGAGTTTGCTGGTGGTGTTCAATGGGTTGCGGTTGTTGCGCAAGTAAGTAAAGGCCAGGGTGACTGGGCTGGCCTCATCGCGAGCAGGCTCGCTCCCACAGGGATCTTCAGTGAACACATATTTTGTGAGCAACGGAGAACCACTGTGGGAGCGAGCTTGCTCGCGATAGCGGTATGTCAGCCAACGCGGGTGCTGGAGCAGGTGCAAAGCCTGTTCCAGCAACCCAGAGTTCAAGTTTGCGACGTATCCCTGTGGCGAGGGAGCTTGCTCCCGCTGGGCTGCGAAGCAGCCCCAAACCCAGACAATGAGTAACTTCAGGCAGACCGAGTCCACCGGTTCACGACTGCTGCGCAGCCGAGCGGGAGCAAGCTCCCTCGCCACAAGGGCAGCGAAGGCGGCCGCGTCAATCACGCTTCGGCTCGCGGATCTTGTACCAGGCCACATACAACGCCGGCAGGAACAGCAGCGTCAGCAACGTGGCGATGATAATCCCGCCGATCATCGCGTAGGCCATCGGCCCCCAGAACACTTCCCGGGCAATCGGGATCATCCCCAGGCTCGCCGCGGCGGCCGTGAGCAGGATCGGCCGGCGGCGGTGTTCGGTGGCCTCCACCACCGCGTCCCAGGGTTCGTAGCCGTCACGCTCGTACTCATCGATCTGAGTCACCAGGATCACCGAGTTACGGATAATGATGCCGATCAGCGCGAGAATCCCGAGGATCGCCACGAAGCCCATGGGCGTGCCCGTCGGCACCAGCGCCAGCACCACGCCGATCAATCCGAGGGGCGCGACGCTCGCCACGAGGAACAGTTTCTGCACGCTGTGCAACTGGATCATCAGGAAAGTCGCCATCAAAAACAGCATCAGCGGCACGACGCTGGCGATCGGCCCCTGGGCCTTGCTGCTTTCTTCCACCGTACCGCCCGTGGCGACCTTGTAGCCCACCGGCAGGCCGGCGGCGAACTTGTCGATGTCCGGTTGCAACTGCTTGACCAGGTCGGTGGGCTGGATCTCGTCGCGCACCGCGGCCTTGATGGTGATGGTCGGCTTGCGGTCACGACGCCACACCAGCGGTTGCTCCAGTTCATAGCGCACCGTGGCAAACGCCAGCAACGGAATCGACGTGCCACTCGGGGTGACGATCTGCAGGTTCTGCAGGGTTTCCGGCGAACCGCGCTCGGCATCCTCGGCACGGCCGACCACGTTGATCAAGTAAATATCATCGTTGACCTGGGTCACCGGCGAGCCGCTGACAATGCTGTTCATCAGCCTCGCCACATCATCGGACGACAAGCCCAATTGCCGCGCCTTGTCCTGGGCGATGTCGATGCGCAGCACTTTGCCCGGCTCGTTCCAGTCGTAGATGATTTCGCCAATGTGCGAGTTCTTGTCCAGTTCGGTGGCCAGTTCGATCGCATGCTTGCGCACCAGGTCGATGTCCTTGCCGCTGACCCGATATTGGATCGGCCGGCCCACCGGCGGGCCCATTTCCAAGGCCTGGACGTAGCTGCCAATCCCGACGAAATCCTCACGCAGACGCTTTTGCAGGCGTTCGGTCAGCGCCGTGCGCGACTCCAGGCCTTTGCTGACGATCACCAATTGCGCGTAGTACGGGTTCTGCAACTGCTGGTCCAGCGGCAGGTAGAAACGAATCGCGCCTTCGCCGATGTAGGTGCTCCAGCGCTCAATGTCCGGGTCGCCCTTGAGGGTCGCCTCCAGGCGGTCGACGGCTTTGCGGGTTTCGTCCATCGAAGCGTTTTGCGGCAGGTTGAGGTCCACCAGGATTTCTGGCCGGTCCGAGGACGGGAAGAACTGGTTCTGCACAAAACGCATGCAAAACACCGCCAGCACGAACAGCAGCACGGTGATGCCGATGGCCCACCAGCGATTGCGCATCGCCCACAACAGGCCGCCGTTGAATGCCCGGCCGATCCGCCCCGGCTCGGCGCTGTGGGGTTTCACGTCAGCGCTGAGGATATGCACGCCGATCACCGGGGCAAACAGCACCGCGACGATCCATGACACCAGCATCGCCACGGCGATGACCGCGAACAGGGTGAAGGTGTATTCACCGGCGGAGCTGGCGTTCAAGCCGATGGGCACGAAACCGGCCACGGTCACCAGGGTCCCGGTGAGCATGGGAAACGCCGTCGAGGTGTAGGCGAACGTCGCGGCCTGATCCTTGCTGTCGCCTTTTTCCAGGCGCGTGACCATCATTTCCACGGTGATCATCGCGTCGTCCACCAGCAGGCCAAGGGCGATGATCAACGCGCCGAGGGAAATCCGCTGCATGGTGATGCCGCTGTATTCCATGAACAAGAAGACCATCGCCAGCACCAGCGGAATCGAACAGGCCACCACCAGCCCGGCCCGTACGCCGAGGCTGACGAAGCTGACGAGCAGGACGATGATCACCGCCTCGAACAGGGCACTGGTGAAGCCGCCGACCGCCTCCTCCACCACTTCGGCCTGGTCCGACACGGTGTGCACGCCAACGCCCACCGGCAGGTCGGCGGTCAGCTCGTTCATGCGCGCATGCAGCGCCTTGCCGAAGTCCTGGATGTTGCCACCCTTCTTCATCGCGATGGCAAGGCCGATGGCCGGCGTACCGTTGAAACGGAACATCGGTGTGGCGGGGTCGACATAGCCGCGACGGATGTCGGCGATGTCGGCCAGTCGATAGAAGCGGTCATTGAGTCGCAGGTTGACGTTGGCCAGGTCTTTTTCCGATTGGAACTGCCCGGACGTACGTACGGAAATCCGCTCCGGTCCCGCATCGATCACCCCGGCCGGGGTCACGGCATTCTGCGATTGCAGGCTCTGCACCACCTGGCGCTGGTCGATGCCCAGGGCGGCGAGTTTGCGCGTGGAGAAGTTCAGGTACAGCACTTCGTCCTGCTCGCCCACCATCTCGACCTTGCCCAGGCCCGGTACCTCGCGGATCTCGGCACGCACCTGTTCCACGTAGTCGCGCAACTGGCGCATCGACAGGCCGTCGCCGGTGAAGGCGTACACCGAACCGTAGACATCGCCGAACTCATCATTGAACCCAGGCCCTTGCAAGCCTTCGGGGAAGTCGCCGCGAATGTCGTTGATCTTCTTGCGCACCTGGTACCAGATCTCGGGGATTTCCTTGGCCCCGGTGGTATCGCGCAGGTACACGAACACCGTCGACTCTCCCGGGCGGGTGTAGCTCTTGACGTAGTCGAGGGAGTCGAGCTCTTCGAGTTTCTTCTCGATGCGGTCGGTGACCTGCCTGAGGGTTTCTTCCTGGGTCGCGCCAGGCCAGCGGGTCTGGATGATCATGGTCTTGATGGTGAACGACGGGTCTTCCTCGCGACCCAGGTTCATGTACGAAAACACGCCCATCAACAGCGCCACGAACATCAGGTACCAGACGAACGACTGATGCCGCAGGGCCCATTCGGATAAGTTGAAAGGCCCTTTCATCGTGCGTCCTCGTCGAGTTTCACTTTCTGTCCTGGCTGGAGACTGTGCACGCCGGCGCTGACCACGCGGTCGCCGGCCTTTATGCCGTTGGCCACCAGCACCGAGTTGGCCGAACGCTCGAGAATCCGTACCTCACGGGGTGAGACGGTCTGCGTTTGCGGGTCGATCAGCCAGATGCGCGCCTTGCCGTCGATTTCTTGCAGCGCGCTGAGCGGCAGTTCGATGCGCGGTTCGATGGTCGAGCTCAGGGTCACGCTGATGGCCGTGCCCAGGCGAAAACCTGGCGGTGTGTCGGTCAGCGTCAGGCGCGCGCGGCGGGTGCGGGTCGCGCTCTGGGCCTGGGGCTCGATCTCGCGGACGATGGCGGTGGTGTGGATGCTCGGGTCCAATTGCGCGGCGACCTCGAATACCACGTCCGTGGGCAAGCGTTCGACCAGCCCGGCCGGCAGGTCGATCACTGCTTCCTTGATATCTGGGCGGGCCAGGGTCACCACTTGCTGGCCGGCGGTGACCACCTGCCCGGCTTCGGCGTTCCAGGCGGTGACGACGGCGTCGTGGTCCGTGTGCAATTGGCTGTAGTTGAGTTGGTCGCGGGCCTGCTCCACCGAAGCCCGGGCCTGTTCGAGGGACGCCCCGGTGGTTTTCAGGTCAGTCTGGGCGACGTCCAGTTGCGCCTGGGCGCCGACACCACGGTCGAACAATTGCTGCTGGCGACGGGCATTGGCCTGGGCATTTATGTACTGCGCCTCGATCCGCGCCAGATCACCCTGGGCGGCGCGGAGCTGGTTCTGCTGGTCGGTGGGGTCGAGCGTGGCGAGCAGGTCGCCCTTCTTCACTTCGGCGCCAACATCGACGTTGCGGCTGGCAATGCGTCCGGGCACGCGGAAACCGACGTTGCTCTCGTAACGCGCCTGGATATTCCCGGCGAAACGCCCGAGGGCCTGCTGGTCGAGGGCCCGGACTTCAACGGACAACACCGGGCGTACCGGTTCGGGCGGTGCTTCTTCCTTGGAGCAGGCCGCCAGCAAGAGGCCGGCCGCGACCATCCACACACGCTTCATGGCTGGGCTCCCGGCGTGGATTTTTCATAAGTGTTTTCAGCGATCTCGACGCGTACGCCGGGGTGCAGCAACTGCCCACCGGCGGTGACGATTTTCTCTCCTCCCTTGAGGCCCGCACTGATGATGACCTTGCCGGTCAGGTAGCGGCCGACCGTCACCGTCTGCAACTGCGCCTTGCCGTCGCCGTCCACCAGCCACACGGCCGGCTCACTGAGGTTCTTGGTCAGGGCCGACCAAGGCAACTCGAAGGCGGTCTTGCCGGCGGACTTGGCCGTGGCGCTGACCACCGACCCCAAGCGCATGCCTTCGGGCAATTCATCGAGGGTCACCTTGACCTGCACGGTGCCGGTCTGGGCGGACACCGCCGGGGTGATCTCGCGCACCGTGCCGGTGGTCTTGATGGTGGGGTTATCCAACAGGCTGATGGTGATCGCAGGGTCAGACGGCGGTTCGCTCAACAGTGACTCGTAGATGTTGAACACCGCGTCGCGTTCGCCGTCCCGGGCCAGGCTGAAGATCGGCTCCGTGGCCTGCACCACTTGGCCGACTTCCGCCTGGCGCGCGGTGATGATGCCCGGCGCTTCGGCAATCAGCGCGGTGTAGCTCAGTTGTTCGCGAGCGTTGGCCAGTTGGGCCTGGGCAGCGGTCAGCGCACTCTGGCTGCTGCGCAGTTGGGCCTGGGCCGCGTCGTATTCGCTCTGGCTGGTATAGCCCTTGGGCAGGAGCTTCTGTTGGCGCACGAATGCCGCCGCACTCTGCTTGACCCGCGCCTGCTCGGCGGCCACCTGGGCTTGGGCGGAGTCGACGTTGGTCTGCAGGTCCCGGGGATCGAGCCGGGCCAGCACTTGCCGGGCCGAGACCCGGTCGCCGACATCCACCTTGCGCTCGATGATCTTGCCACCCACGCGAAACGACAGGTCGGCCTGCACCCGCGCCTGGACATCGCCGGTCAGGGTCACCGAGGCCGCGTATTCGCTGGGCACGGCCTGCTGCACGAAAACCCGTGGCAGGGCCTTTTCTTCGGGCTTCTTGTCACCACACCCCGCCAACAACGCACACACGCCCAAGCCAACAATCAATTTGATTCCGGGACCAGCCATGCAGACTCCTTTGCGTTGTACGGACGTACCAGTGACGATACGACTGTGAGCTTAGAACAGGGTTCCACGAATACAACGGGTACGGCAAATCAGGCAAACTGATCGCCTCTTGTAGGAGCTACCGAGCGAAGCGAGGCTGCGATCTTTTGATCTTTCACTTGGGACTCAACGGGGTTTGGAAAGATCGCAGCCTCGCTGCGCTCGACAGCTCCTACGAACCCACGCAGCAGGAGTCTGCCCATGCTCAAGACATTGGCGGTGGCCAACTATCGATCGATCAATAAACTGGTCATCCCCCTGGGCCGGCTGAACCTGATCACCGGGCCCAACGGCAGTGGCAAATCCAATCTGTATCGCGCCCTTCGGCTGCTGTCGGAAACGGCCCAGGGCGGGGTGGTCAACGCCCTGGCCCGGGAAGGCGGACTGGACTCGACCTTCTGGGCCGGGCCGGAGGAAATCAGCCGCCGCATGCGTAACGGTGAGGTGCCGGTCCAGGCGGTTGTGCGCCAGGGCACCAAGCGCCTGCGCCTGGGCTTCGCCGCTGAAGACTTCAGCTACTCCATCGCCCTCGGCCTGCCTGCACCCAGTCGCTCAGCGTTTTCCCTGGACCCGGAAATCAAGCGTGAATGCATCTGGGCCGGCCCGGTGTTTCGACCGGCCAGCCTGCTGGTGGACCGCAACGGGCCGATGATCCGTGCCCGCGAAGGCCGTTCATGGGATGTACTGGCCCAGCACACGCCCACCTTCGACAGCCTGTTCGACCAGGTCGGCAGCCTGCGCGCTTCGCCGGAGGTCCTGCAGATGCGCGAGTTCATTCGTCGCTGGCGCTTCTACGATCACTTTCGCAGCGACGCCGACGCCCCGGTGCGCCAACCACAACTGGGCACCCGCACGCCGGTGCTGCATCACGATGGGCGGGATCTGGCCGCCGCGCTGCAGACAATTCTTGAAATCGGTGACGTCGAGGCCTTGCATGCGGCCATCGGTGACGCGTTCCCCGGCGCCCGACTGCACATCGATAAGCTGCAAGGCGGACGTTTCGCCATCGCGTTCCAGCAGCACGGCCTGCTGCGACCGCTGTCCGCCGCCGAACTGTCGGACGGGACCTTGCGCTATCTGTTGCTGGTGGCCGCCCTGCTCACCCCCAGACCGCCCTCGCTGATGGTGCTCAACGAACCGGAAACCAGCCTGCACCCCGACCTGTTGCCGGCCCTGGCGCGGTTGATCATCCGTGCCTCGGCCAATTGCCAGGTCTGGGTGGTGTCCCATGCCTCGCGCCTGATTGCCGCGTTGGAACAGGATGAACAGTGCAATTGCATCGTGTTGGAAAAAGACCTTGGACAGACTGGGATTGTCGGGCAGCGGGCGTTGGATGAGCCGGCGTGGCATTGGCCGGATTGAATGGCGCCTGATCAACTGAATCGCGAGCAAGCTCGCTCCCACCGTAGGCCTTCAGCGAGCACAGAACTGTTCCCGGATTTGCCGGTTAGGACAAAGACGACTATTTTCCTTGCGCCGCAGGGAGGATCTTTTCGACATCCCCTCACCATTACAAGGAAGAAAAAAATGGCTGACGTGAAAGTGCCGCAACGACTGGAACCGCAGGAAATAGTGAAATTATTGGTGGCGTTGCGCCGGGCGTTGAAGACCAGGGTGGCCTGATTTGCGCGTTTGATCTTGTGGCGAGGGAGCTTGCTCCCGCTGGCATGCGTAGCAGGCCCCCAGCAGTCCTTCACGTAGATCGCATTAGCGGGTTTTGCGACTGCTGCGCAGCCGAGCGGGAGCAAGCTCCCTCGCCACAGGTAATCCGGTCCCTGACCCAAGCAATCTTTCGAGCATAAAAAACGCCGACGCTGTATCAGCCGTCGACGTTTGAAACCGTAACAGGGTTAACCGCGCGAATCAGAACGCCGGCAGTACCGCGCCGCTGTATTTCTTCTCGATGAACGCCTTCACTTCAGGGCTGGTCAGGGCCTTGGCCAGTTTCTGGATGGCCGGGCTGTCCTTGTTGTCCGGACGGGCCACCAGGAAGTTCACGTAAGGCGAATCCGCACCTTCGATCACCAAGGCGTCCTTGGCCGGGTTAAGACCTGCTTCCAAGGCGTAATTGGTGTTGATCATGTCCAGGTCGACCTGATCCAACACACGCGGCAGCATGGCCGATTCCAGTTCCTTGAACTTGAAGTTCTTAGGGTTCTCGGCAATGTCCTTCGGCGTCGCCAGGGCGTTTTTCGGATCCTTGAGTGTGATCAGGCCAGCCTTCTGCAGCAGGATCAGCGCACGGCCGCTGTTGCTGCCTTCGTTAGGGATGGCGATGGTTGCGCCGTCCTTCAGCTCAGCCAGGCTCTTGACCTTTTTCGAGTAGCCGCCAAACGGTTCGACGTGCACGCCGATGACCGTCACCAGGTGGGTGCCTTTGCCTTCGTTGAAGCTCTTGAGGTAGGGCAAGGTCTGGAAGTAGTTGGCGTCCAGGCGTTTCTGGTCGACTTGTACGTTGGGTTGGACGTAGTCGGTGAAAACCTTGATCTGCAAATCCACGCCTTCTTTAGCCAGGGCCGGCTTGATCAGCTCGAGGATTTCCGCGTGGGGTACTGGCGTGGCGGCCACGACCAGCTTCTCCGCGGCCTGGGCCAGGCCCGAGGCCAGGGCTGCCGCCAATGCGGTGAACAACAGAACCTTTTTCATGCAGTGTCCTTATCGAAAATCACGGTCGTCATGGACGACGGCTAAATGTGGATGTGCCAGTGAAGTGCTATCGCTGGCGTGATGCGGACAATACCGATATTTTTTATTCCTTAACAATATCTTTTATTCAAGTTCATATTCATTTTATTCATATACAAGACGACGCTTTTGTGGCGAGGGAGCTTGCTCCCGCTGGGCCGCGTAGCGGACCCTAGATTTTTGCGATCGCTGCGCAACCGAGCGGGAGCAAGCTCCCTCGCCACAGGTGGGTATCCGGTCTAGAGCGTTTGGCTCAATTGATTGAGCAGCGCCTTGAGGGCTGTACGCTCGGCGTCCGACCCCTGGGCAATGACCTGCGCCACTTGCTGATCGATCAGCTCCAGGGCCGATGGTTGGGACGGCAGATTCAAATGCTCCGGCAAAATCTCCTCCCCCGTGCTCACCAGCAACGCAAAATGAATGACGTTTTCCAGTTCGCGGGTATTGCCCGGCCAACTGTGCTGTTCGAGGGCATGTTGCGCGGCTTCACTGATCAGCGGCACGGCCAGGCCGAGTCGCTGGCTGTAGATGCCCAGGAAGTATTCGGCCAGGGACAGGATATCGCCCACCCGTTCGCGCAGGGCCGGCAGTTCGAGCCGGCCTTCGCCCAGATAGTGGTAGAGCCGTTCGTGGAATTTCCCGGCCGCCACCGCTTGCGCCAAGTCGATGCTGGTGGCCGCGACCAGGCGGACATCCACCGGACTGGGCTGATGAGCGCCGACACGGGTGACTTCATGGTTCTCCAGGGCCGCCAGCAGCTTGATCTGGATCGGCAGCGGCAAGTCGCCGATTTCATCCAGGTAAAGAGTGCCGCCGTTGGCCGAACCAAACCAGCCGGCCCGGCTGCTGGCCGAACCACTGTAGCTACCGGCGGCATAGCCGAACAGTTCAGCGTCGGCGTAGGTCGGGCTGATGGCGCCGCAATTGACCGATACAAACAATCCGCCGCGATCGCTTTCGCGATGGATATGCCGGGCCAGCAGTTCCTTGCCGCTACCGGTTTCGCCGCGTATCAGCACTGAAATCGCCCGGGGCGCCAATTGCTCCAATTCCTGGCGCAACTGCCGTGAACGGGGATCGACGAACACCAGCGCCTTGGCGCGAATGCTCAGGGGGCTTTTTTCCGCATCGGGAAAGGTCAGCAAGGGCTGACCGAAGGTTTCATGCAAACTCATGGCAGGCTCCCGCCCCAGGCCGCCGGGAGACGGGGGGCGCTAAAAATTCAGGCGCGACGCAGGGCGTGATGCTCCATGCGGTTTTGCAGACGGTAGAGGTAAGCGAAACCCTGCTCCCAACGCTGGTGGCCAGACTTCACATTGATATGCCCCGCCCCTGACAGGATCCCGGCCTCGGCACCCCAGTTGCGGGCCAGCTCCAAGGCGCGCGGGGCGCTCACGGCGGCGTCGTTGTCGGAGCTGACCACTTGGCTTGGGAACGGCAGCAGATCATTGGGAATCGGCGCGAAGTTGCGCAGCGCCGGGACGCAGGCCGGCCGCTCGACATCCGCCGGCGCCACCAGCAACGCCCCCCGCACCTGCCGCAGGAAGTGCACCGGTGCGGTGGCGGCCCAATGGGCCACCGTGATGCAGCCCAGGCTATGGGCAATCAGGATCACCGGCGTGCTGTCGGCGGCCACGGCCTCGGCCAGCGCCGCGACCCAGTCCTCACGCCGGGGCGTGACCCAGTCGGCCTGCTCGACCCGGGCGCTGTTGGGCAGGCTGTTCTGCCAGTGGGTTTGCCAATGATTTTCCGGCGATCCTTGCCAGCCCGGCACAATCAGGTAGCGAATCGATTCGTTGCGCATGGGTGCTCTCCTGCGTGTCTGTTCCCGGACGAGTATAGGGAGGAGAGGTATATTACTTAAGGAATAAGAAGCTATTTGTTAATAACAATAAAGAATAATCGTGTATCTCTGTGGGAGCGGGCTTGCTCGCGAAAGCGGTGGGTCAGTTGACGCTGATGTTGCCTGACACGACGCATTCGCGAGCAAGCCCGCTCCCACAGGTTCGTGCATCACTCACTGCGGCCCTTGCGCAACAGCACGTCGAGTTGATCCACCACCACGGCCCAGTCCGCATCCTCGAGGATTTCGTCGCGCAGGAGTTGCCGCTGGCTCTCGCTCCAGAAAAACGCATCGGCAAGCCGCAGGTCGGGTTTGAGCGGCGAATGACTGGCAATGAATTGATCGATGCTGACGGCGTCGTCAGGCAGGCCGAGTTGTTTGAACAGGGCGGGAAGTGTATGGATCGGGGTTTCCATGCGGGACTCCTGGGCATGAATGGATGGCTGGGCGCTATTCCTGCAGTCTAGTCCCTGGGAGCCGAGCACACCGTGGCGAGGGGGCTTGCTCCCGCTGGGCCGGTCCGACGCTTCGGGCGAAGCGGCCCCACGACTTTGCGGTTGCTGCGCAACCGAGCGGGAGCAAGCTCCCTCGCCACAAAAGCGGGTTTGAATCCGCTACGGAGAGAGTGACTTCAACGCCTCGTAAGGCTCCTGCGCCCAGCGCAGGACCCGCTCACGCAACAGCGCCGAAGCCTCCCGGCGCTTGTCCTCGCTGTCGCCAACAAACACCTGCGCCGGCTGCTTGGCATGTTGCCCGACCGCTGCGAACACTTGTTTGTACTGCCCTTCATCGAGGCCGAAAAACGCCGCCAGCCTGCCCGTCATCGCCTCAGGCAGTTCGGTGTAGTTGACCGCCATCCCAGCCAATGCCTGGCAGTGGTCCAAGCCGGTCGCCAATAACCGTCCCACCCGGCGCGGGATGAAATCTTCCTGGCCGGCGAACGGCAATCCATCATCCAGGACCGTCGCCCCGATCATCCCCGGCACCATGTGCATGCCGGGACGGCGCAGGTGGGAGACCGAGATTTCCAAGGGGTCGCGGTACACGAACAACCAGGGCGTGTCGGGAAAGCACTCACGCAACAACGGCAGTTCACCGATGTTCCAGGCGTCGAGCTTGACCACCAGCCGTTGCTCCACGCCTCGGCGGCGCTGCCCATAGGCCGACATCAAGCCCTTGAGCGCCACGCACCGCTCGGGCAACGGCAAATCACTGCGCAGCAGCGTATCCAGGGGCGGTGGTTCCGAAATGACGATGTGATGGTCCAATTGGGCAAGCATCTGGCTGATCAATGTCGAGCCGCAACGGGAGGCATGGAAAATGAACGCATTGGGCGCCAGGCCCGGGCTTTGTCGTTGCCACTGACCGAGCACCTCCAAAGGTGTCTGGCGGCGGAACGCCTGGTTGAAGGGCAGGCGCAGGGCGTCTTCCACCGCATCTCCAAAGAACGGCTGTGACAGTCGCATGTCGCCGAACCAGCACCAATCGACCCGCCACTGCCCGGCCTCTTGCCATACGCTGATCGGCAACCAGCCGTGCAGATTCAGGTCTTCCACTGGTTTCTCCACTGCTGGCGACCGGTGCGCATCGCAGCCCGCAATTCCTCCCGGGTGAAGTGAAGCCCTTGTTCGGCCCCCAGTGCCAGGGCAGAGTCAAAAAAAGCGTCCAGCTCATGCAAGTTCTGCAAGGTTCGCGCGAGATGAGGATCCGTTCCCACGCGCTGCTGAAAACGGACAAAGTCGCTTGGCCCGACGCCCGCGGCGGGTGTGGTGGGTAGCCCATCGGCAATCTGCTGGGCCAGCCACGGCCCGGGGCGACAATCGAGCACCAGGTGAACCCGCGAATGAGCACTTCGATTCACAACGCGATGGGGCCGCGCCAGGTCGAGAAACCAGCACTCGCCGGCCGTCATCGGAATAATGTGTCCATCCAGGAAAAAATCCACGTCAGGTGGGCTGAGCAGCGGCACGTGCAGGCGCAGATCAGCATCCGGCCCGCCCAGATCATAGTCGCGATGCTCGTGGATGCGCCCACCGGGGCCCAACCGCAGCAGCCGGGCCGAGACGATCTCCAGGGGCCAGTCATGCAATGCCTCTTGCCAGCGACTGTCCGCTGTCCAAGGCGCGCGATGCACGGGCTGACCGTGCCCGGGCGACAGTTCGGTAACGGCATCGGCCGCCGATATCAGCGCCACGCCGCTCCAGTCGCCGCTGTGATAGGCGCTGTTGAAGTGCCCCTGCCAACGTGCGTCGTCAATGGCCGCCAGTGCGTGCAACAGCAACGGCAGGTTCACCGCCACCGGCAGCCGGGAAAACGCCGGGCGCATCATCATGGCTGCGCCCGGTTATTGAGTCACCGTGGCAGGCTTCGGCAGCGTGATATCACCCTGGGCCCAGGCCGCTTCGCGGTTGGCCAGCGCCGTGGCAATCGACTGGACCTCGGTCGATTGCACTTCGTTCGGCAGTGGATCGAGGCCGGCGCTGGCAAAGATCTGCCCGTAGGCGTTGCGCAGGTCGGCATAAGCCAAGTCCCGACGCAGGTCGGCCTGCAAGGTGTTCAGTTCACCCTGGATCAGGTCCAACTCGCCAATGCCGGCAGCCTGGTGACGGCTACGCAATTGACCGACAATCTGCCCATCGATGTCCGACAGTTGCTGGCTGGTCTTGAACTGGCGCAGGGCTTCACGATAGTTGGCATTGGCCACGTACAGCTGCGCCAGCACGGCAATCGACATCGCCTGGCGGCGCGCCGACGCCACTTCTTCACCGGCCTTGGCCACGTCGATGGCCGCCGGGGCGGAGATCACGTTGAACAGGTTCCAGGTGACTTTCACGCCATAGTCGGCCCAGCCCTGCTCCACCAAAAACGAGTTGCTGTCGTAGTGCCCGCCGGCGGAAAACTCCAGCCCCGGCAGCAGGCGTAACATGGCCTTGCGGGTTTCGGCAGCGGTGATGCGGGTCTGGTAATCCTGCTCGCGCAATTCCGGACGACTGGCCAGGGCTTCCTGTTCGAGACGGGCCAGGTCGACCTTGAGTTCCGGGATGGTGTATTCATCCTGGGTCGCCAGGGTCAGCTCGGTGCCCAGGGGCAAGTTGATCAGCGTCGCCAGTTCGGTCTTGGCCAGGGACAGCGCCCGGCGTTGCTCTTCCAGTTGGCGGGTGGCCTGGATCAGCGAACGCTGGTAACCCAGGGCTTGCACCGGGTCGCCGATGCGCTGTTCGCTCATGCTCTGGCTGTTGTCACGTGCCGCCTCGACCCGGGCCATCAGGCTGTCGATCTGCTTGAGCAGGCGCTCGGCGGCCATGGCGCGCCAGTAGGCCGAACGCACGTCCTGGACGATGGTGTTGATCACCTTGCGCCGGCGCTCCTGCACGATCAGCCGCTGGTCCCCGGCTTGCTTGGCGCTGATGTAGCTCACGCCGAAATCGAGCACGTTCCAAACCATGGTCAGGTCGGCCACCTCACGGTCACGGTCCTGGGAGGTCGACGGTTCGAGGGACTGGGTACCGGTTTCCACGCTCTGGCTGCTGGAGGCACTGACGTTGTTACGGCCCACGTACCCGGCGTCCAGGGCCATGCGCGGCAGCATGTCGAAACTGGCCAGGTCCAGCTGACGCTTGGCCAGGGCTTCCTCCATGATCTTCAAGCGACCTTCGAGGTTGTACTTCACCGCACGGGCCATGGCCTGGTGCAGGGTCAGTGGGCCGCTCAGCGGCTCCTGGTCCTTGTACATGTTCTGCAGGTCGGTTCGAGCGCGCTGTTCGCTGACGCTACGCTCGATCGGATCGCTGGTGACCGCACAGCCACTCACCACCAACGCCAGCACACTCATACCGAATAACTTCTGACTTCTATTCATTCCCTGGATTGCCCCTGGCTGCCCCAATATTTTTTAGAATTCAGGCCTGCACTTGGCTGATGCCGACCTGTCGTAACGCGGTTGCCAGGCTGTCGACCTGATGTTGTTCAGTGTCCTTGAGCTGTTGCAGTTGCTGACCCAGGGTGGGCGCCCCGAACACCCCGCGCACCCCTTGGGACACATCGCCGCCCTGCATCGACTGGCTACCGAAGGCCTCCATCGATTCGCCCTCGGAGCCAGAGTCCTGGTTGAACAGGGTCGAAAGCGTACTGCTGCCGAACACCCCGCCATCGCCCCCACCAAAGCCCAGGAACCCCTGGCCGCTACCGTCGCCGGCGGCGTCAGTGCTGAACACCTGGGCGATATAGCTCGGCGCCAGGGCGCCATGGTTGATGAAAATATCCCCGATCGGCCGCAGGCCCCCACCCACGTCCCGTTGCTCGAACAGCGGCGGGAAGCCCAGCGGCGAACCCAGGTTGCCGGTCGGCGGGGTAAAGACGATCGGTTGCAGCGGCACCTCGGACGGCGGGATCACCGTGACCGGGTCGGACGTCAGGAACTCCGGTGGCGGCTTCACGTCGTTGGGCACCACGGTGTCGATCGCATAGTTGTTGGACACCGCCACGCTGGCCCCGGCGTTACCCGTCAGGTCGCTGACGTTGCTGGTGTCCAGGGCGATGAAGTTGCTCGGGTCGGTGAGGTTCACCGTTGGCGTGAATGTCGCCGTCCAGGTCTTGCCGCCGTCGCTGGTGGTCAGGTTGGTCAGTTCACCGTTGGTGACGCTGAGGTCCGACAAGTCAAAATCCGTCACCGCTTCGCTGAAGGTGAAGGTCACTTGGGTCGTCTCGCCCACCGTCAGGTCCGGATCGGCGACGACGATGGTCGCCGTCGGCCGGGTGGCGTCGAGTGCATAGTTGCTGGAAATCGCGATGCCCACCCCGGCGTTGCCGGCCAGGTCCTGCACAGTGCTGGCGTCGAGCAGAATCAGGTTGGTGGCATCGTTGACGCCCGCAGTCGGCGTCAGTGTCGCCGTCCAGGTCAGGCCGCCGTCACTGCTGGCGAGGTTGGACAGCACGCCATTGGCGACGCTGAGGTCCGACAGGTCGAAACCGGACACCGCCTCGCTGAAGCTGATGGTCACGGTGGTGCTCTGGCCAATGCCCAAGGTGGTATCGCCGACGGTGATGGTCGCGCCTGGACGAACCGTGTCGATCGCGTAGTTGTTGGAATTCACCACGTCGACACCGCTGTTGCCCGAGGCGTTGACCACGCCGCTGGTGTCCAGGCTGATCAGGTTGCTGGTGTCGGTGATGCTGGTGGTCGGGGTGAAGGTGGCCGTCCAGGTGACGCCGCCGTCGGAAGAGGAGACGTTGCTCAGCGTGCCGTTGCTGATGGTCAGGTCGCTGTTGTCGAAACCGCTGACCGCTTCCGAGAAGGTGATGGTGACCTGCGAGGTTTCCCCTATCCGCAGCGCACTGTCGGCCACCACGATGGTGGCCGTCGGGACGCGTGTCTCGACCGCGTAGTTGGCCGAATCAGTCGTGCCTGTCCCGGCGTTGCCGGCCGCATCGCTCACACCGGTATTGTCCAGGGTGATCAGGTTGGTGGCGTCGGTCACGCCCAGGGTCGGCGTGAACGTCGCGGTCCAGGTCAGGCCGCCGTCGCTGCTGCTGACGGCGCTCAGGGTGCCGTTGGCCACGCTCAGGTCAGCGTTGCTGAAACCCGTCACCGCCTCGCTGAAGGTGATGGTCACCTGGGCAGTTTCGCCCGGTTTCAACACCGAATCGCTCAGCACAATGGTGGCAGTCGGACGCTGGCTGTCGACGCTGTAGTTGTTCGAATCGGTGGTGCCGCTGCCGGCGTTGCCCGCCAGGTCGGCGACGCCGCTGTTGGCGAGGGTGATGAGATTGCTGGTGTCAGCGATGCCGGCGGCAGGCGTGAAGGTCGCGGTCCAGGTGATGCCGCCGTCGCTGCTGCTCAACCCGCTTAGCGTACCGTTGGCGACGCTCAGGTCGGCATCGGTGAAGCCCGTCACGGCCTCGTTGAAGGTGATGGTCACCAACGACGTCTCGCCGGCGGCAATGGCGGTGTCGGCGACGACAATGGTCGCCGTCGGGCGCACGGTGTCGATGGCGTAGTTGTTCGAATCGGTGGTGCCAACGCCGGCGTTGCCCGAGACGTTGACGACACCTGTATTGTCCAGGGTGATCAGGTTGCTGGTGTCGGCAATGCTCGCGCTCGGCGTGAACGTGGCAGTCCAGGTAACGCCGCCGTCGGAGGACGACACGTTGCTCAGCGTGCCGTTGCTGATGGTCAGGTCGCTGTTGTCGAAACCGCTCACTGCTTCGTTGAAGGTGATGGTTACCTGGCTGGTTTCACCGATGCTCAGGGACGTATCGGCTACTACGATGGTTGCCGTCGGCACCTGGGTGTCGATGGCGTAGTTGGCCGAGTTGGTCGTGCCGGTGCCGGTGTTGCCCGCCGCGTCACTTATCCCGGTGTTGTTCAGGACGATCAGGTTGGTCGCGTCCCGCACGCCGAGGGTCGGCGTGAAAGTCGCGGTCCAGGTCAGGCCGCCATCGCTGCTGCTGACAGCGCTGAGTGTGCCGTTGGCAACGCTCAGGTCCGAATTGTCGAAACCGCTGACCGCCTCGGAGAAGGTGATGGTCACCAACGAGGTCTCACCGACACTGAGGTTGGAATCGGCCAGCACGATCGTTGCGGTGGGACGTTCAGTGTCCAGTGCGTAGTTGTTGGAGTCGGTGCCGCCGACGTTGACGTTGCCGGCCAGGTCGACGATGCCGCCACTGTTGAGCGAAATGACGTTACTGGTGTCCGTGACGCCAGCGGTCGGCGTGAAGGTCGCGGTCCAGGTGATGCCGCCGTCGCTGCTGCTCAACCCTGAGATCACGCCGTTGGCGACCGTCAGGTCGGCACTGGTGAACGCCGTCACGGCCTCGCTGAAGGTGATGGTCACCAGCGAAGTCTCGCCAGCGGCAACGGCCGTGTCGGCCACGACGATGGTCGCGGTTGGACGCACCGTGTCGACCGCGTAGTTGTTCGAGTCGGTAGTCCCCACACCGGCATTGCCCGCGCCGTTGATCAAGCCAGTGTTGTCCAGGGTAATGACGTTGCTGGTATCGGAAATGCTCGCGCTCGGCGTGAACGTGGCCGTCCAGGTGACGCCGCCGTCGGTGCTGCTCATGGTGCTCAGGGTGCCGTTGCTGACGGTCAGGTCCGCATTGTCGAACCCGCTGACCGCCGAGTTGAAGGTCACGGTGACCACGGTGGTTTCACCGATGCTCAGGGACGAATCGGCCACCACCACGGTCGCCGTCGGCACGTTGGTGTCGATGGCGTAGTTGTTGGAACTGGTCGTGCCGGTGCCGGTGTTGCCCGCCCCATCGTTGATCCCGGTGTTGTTCAGGACAATGAGGTTGGAGACGTCGGTGACCCCGAGGCTGGGCGTGAACGTCGCGGTCCAGGTGATGCCGCCATCGCTGCTGCTGACCGCACTCAGCGTGCCGTTGGCTACGCTCAGGTCCGAATTGTCGAAACCGCTCACCGCCTCGCTGAAGGTAATGGTCACCAGCGACGTTTCGCCGACGCTCAGCGCCGTGTCGGCCACCACGATGGTAGCGGTCGGACGCTGGGTATCGACGGCGTAGTTGTTGGAGTCGGTGGTGCCGCTGCCGGTATTGCCCGCGCCGTCCACGACTCCCGTGTTATTGAGCGTGATCAGATTGGTGGTATCGCTGACGCCCGCACTCGGCGTGAAGGTCGCGGTGTAGGTAATGTTGTCGCTGGTGCTCAGGCCGCTCAGGCTGCCGTTGGCGACGGTCATGTCCGCCAGGGTGAAGCCGGTCACCGCCTCGCTGAACGTAATGGTCACCACCGAGGTTTCGCCCACGGCGATGGCCGTGTCGGCGACCACGACGGTGGCGGTCGGACGCGCGGTGTCGACGGCGTAGTTGTTGGAGTCGGTGGTGCCGCTGCCGGCATTGCCCGCCGCGTCGCTCACACCGGTGTTATCCAGGGTGATGAGGTTGCTCGTGTCGCTGGTGCTGGCGCTTGGCGTGAGCGTCCCGGTCCAGGTAATGCCGCCGTCGCCGCTGCTCAGGCCGGTGACCGTACCGTTGGCGACCGTCAGGTCGGCGGCGGTAAAGCCGGTCACCGCTTCGTTGAAAGTAATGGTCACCAGCGAGGTTTCGCCGACGCTCAGGGAGGTGTCGGCTACAACGATGCTAGCAGTGGGCCGCTGCGTGTCGACCGCGTAGTTGTTGGAGCTGGTTGTGCCGCTGCCATTGTTCCCTGCCGCATCGGCCACGCCGGTATTGGCCAGGATGATCAGGTTGGTGGCGTCGGTGACGCTGGCGCTCGGGGTGAGCGTCGCGGTCCAGGTGATGCCGCCGTCGCTGCTGCTCAGCCCGCTCAAGGAGCCGTTGGCAACGGTCAGGTCCGCCAGGGTGAAACCGGTGACGGCCTCGCTGAAGGTGATCGTGACCAGGGACGTTTCGCCGATGTTCAGCGCGTTATCGGCCACCACGATGGAAGCGGTCGGACGCTGGGTGTCGACGGCATAGTTGTTCGAGTCGGTGGTACCGCTGCCGGCGTTTCCAGACAGGTCGGCAATGCCGGTGTTATCCAGGGTGATCAGGTTGCTGGTGTCAGTGATGCTGGCGCTCGGGGTCAGCGTCCCGGTCCAGGTGATGCCGCCGTCACTGCTGCTCAGGCCGGTGACCGTGCCATTGGCGACCGTCAGGTCGGCGGTGGTAAAACCACTCACGGCCTCGCTGAAGGTGATGGTCACCACGGAGGTTTCCCCAGCACGCAGCGCGGTGTCGGCTACCACGATGGTGGCCGTCGGGCGTTGCGTGTCGATGGCGTAGTTGTTGGAGTTGGTCGTCCCCACGCCGGCGTTGCCATTGAGGTCCGCCACGCCCGTGTTGTTCAGGACAATGAGATTGGACGTATCGGTGACTGGCGCGTCCGGCGTCAGCGTGGCCGTCCAGGTGATACCGCCGTCGCTGGTGCTCAGGCCGCTGATCGAGCCGTTGGCGACGGTCAGGTCGGCCGTGGTGAAGCCGGAGACGGCCTCGGAGAACGTGATGGTAACCGTCGAGGTCTCGCCAATCCTGAGGGCCGTGTCGCTCACCACGATGGACGCCGTCGGCGCCACGGTGTCGTTGACGATGTAATTGTTCGAATCGGTGGTGCCCACCCCGGCGTTGCCGGCCAGGTCGGCCACGCCGGTATTGTTCAGGGTGATGATGTTGGTGGTGTCGGCGATGTTGCTGGCCGCGGTCAACGTACCGGTCCAGGTGATGCCGCCGTCGCCACTGGTCAAGGTGCCAACGGTGCCGTTCTGCACCGTCAGGTCCGCCGCGGTGAGGCCGGTCACGGCTTCGGAGAAGGTGATGGTCACCGTCGACGTGCCGCCGGAGTTCAGGTTGGTATTGGCCACCACGACGGTCGCGGTGGGCGGCGTCTCGTCCGGCACATAGTTGGTATTGATGGTGCCGCCATCGCCGTAGACGTTGGCCACCGACGCTGGCGAAACACCTGCGGTGCCCGCACTCGTCCCACCCACGCCGCTGCCGCCGACGTTGCCGGCCAGGGCGGCGAAGTTGGCGGCAGTGATCAGGATCGAGCCTTTGTTCCAGATGGCACCGACACCGACACCGCCCGCACCACCTGCCTGGAGATAGCTACCGCCCGCCCCGCCGCCACCGCCGCCACCGCCGGCGCCGACGTTGTTGGAAATGGTCGAGTTGCCGATGATCCGCAGGGTCGCGCCGGTGTCGTTATAGATACCACCGACCGCGCCACCGCCGTCGCCGCCGAAGTTGTCATACCCGTCACCGCCGCCGCCACCGCCGATGGACAAGCCACCGCTGGAGGCCGTGCCGCCGGCCGAACCGGTGCTGTATCCCGGGTAAGCCGCACCGCCGGCGCCACCCGTGGTGGAACCGCCACGCCCACCAATGTTGAAGAAGCCGCCACCGGCGCCGCCCTGCCCGGCCGAGCCATTGGAGCCTGTGGAGTTGAGCGTGTCGCCGCCCTTGCCGCCGATACCGCTACCGACCGCGCCACCGCCACCGCCGCCGCCACCGGCGTACTGCGGCGTCACACCGCCGCCGCCACCGCCGCCCGACGCGGCGTTCGCAGTCACCGTAACGTTGCGCAGGGTCAAGGTGCCGGCGTTGTAGATGCCGCCGCCCTGGGACACCAGCGCATCGTCGCCGCCGTTACCCCCGTTGCCTGCCACCATGCCCCGGGTGATCACCAGGCCATCGAGGGTGGCCGTGGTGCCGGACGTCACTTGCAGTATCTGGGTGCGGTTCTGACCGTCGAGAGTCACGTCGGCGACGTTGTCGTTATTGAGGTCGCCATCGATGGTGATGTTCTCGTCGACCACCAGCACCTGGGTCAGGGCGACGGTCATGCTGGTATTGAAAGTGACGATGTCGCCGCTCTGTGCAGACAACAAGGCGGCGCGCAGAGAGCCCACGCCGCTATTGAGGTTGTTTGTAGCGGTCCAGGTGGCCAGGCCCCATTGATACTCGCTCATGGCATTGGCCGAGAGCACGTTGGCGCTTTCGATGCTACCGGTGGCGATTTCCAGGTCCCAGTCGCCGCCCAGGCCCGTGCGGTCGTTGGACGCCGCCACGTCGCGGCCGGTCAACTGCGCCAGTGAATCCACTAGGCTCAAACCACGCTCGCCTTCGGCGGTGTAGCAGCCATAGATCAGGATATCGCCGCCAGCGTTCATGTCCTGGCCGATCTGCGCGAGCACTTCGCTGCGGGCCTGGACGTTGTCCGCCGACAGGTAGCTATCGCCCAGCCACAAATCACCGGCGTTACCGTGGGCGATGATCTGCACCGAGCTGACACCCTGGTGGGTGTCCAGGTAATCGGCAATCTGCTGCAAGCCGTCCTTGGTGGCATCCAGTTGCACCACCTGGGTACCGGGCGCCACGCCTTCGAGCAGGCTGGCGGCATCCTTGACCCGGGAATCGACGAACACCACCGACTTGCCTGGGACGGCAGCCTCGGTGGCGTCAGTCTGACCTTGAGGCGCATGGTTGTCGGAAGGCTGGTCGGCCGTCGGCGCCTTCGCGGCATCAGCGGTCGGCTGCGCGTCCGGTTGCGCGGCGTCGGCCACGGTTGCCGCCACCGCGCCGTCGAACAGCATTCGCGGCTCCAGGGACATGATCATTGGCGATGCCAGGGCCTGTGCGCCCTCGGTTACCCGCGATTTGCCTTTGCTCCACCACATGACGATCACCTGGACTCGAACTTCTTGAACACGCAAATGAAAAAAACCGCAGTCAGCTGACGGCGGCGTCGGTTTTCATACGAATGACATTGGCGGCGCTTGCGGACCCATCGCGCCAGAACGACAACTCGGCATACTTTTCAAACAGATCCGGCGGCAGCAAGGTCCGCCGGGCTTGCGGTGCGACCTTGGGCTTGACCTTGTGCAGGCCGGCAACGCCCAGGGCCTGGTCGAAGGCCGGCGCGTCGTAGGTCAAGTGATTGAAATCGTGTTCGAACCAGGGCTCGCCGATGAACTCGTAGACCAGGCGCATCACCCGCTCCGGGGCCTGGCTCAACAAGTCGTAGTCGACGATCAGCAGCGACTCGGCGTTCTCACCGTAGTAAGCCTCTTTGAGCGCCGTCCAGGCGAACCCCACCAGGCGGTTGCGCTGGGCCAGGGTTTCACAGCGGCTGTAGACGGTGTTGCGCTCGTCATCGTCGTTGAACAGCTTGGTGTTCTCGAACGGGTTGGCACGGTAGAGCCGCTCCAGGCTGTCGAGCACCCAAGCGACGTTGCGCACACAGGCGATGGTCTTGGCTTGGGGAAACAGATCCTGCAGGGCAGGCAAGCGTGCGCACCACTGGCGGTTCGTATCGAAGATGACCGGCTTGTCGGCTTTGTCGGCGTAGTAGGAATCGAAGAGGCCGCGCAAGAGGCGGCGGCGCAGGTCGGTGTCGATCACCGAGCCGAACTCACTGCCGGCGCTGCATTGCTGCAGGACGCTGCTGAACAGCGTGCCGACGGGACTGGTCATGCCGGCATGAAAGCGCGGGTTCTGCAACAAAATGGCAGAAAGCAGGGTCGAGCCTGAGCGCGGTAAACCGGAAATGAAGTGAAACTGCGGCAATCCATTCACCTTTGTTTGTAGTCCCTTTGTAGCCGAAGCGTAGCCGAGGAAACAATCTTCGCCTAGTAGTACTTTGATATCAGATTCATCCCAAGCCATAAAAGAAGATGGACGGTAGCGACGCTCGGGAACCTGAATCGATTAAGCCGTGTCGCGACATTTTTCCGCCCGCTTCGCCCGGCAAAATCAAACATCCCGGTCTACGCTCAGCCGTGCGTGACCAGGCCAGGGAATCAAGGAGTCGGGCTGATCGCACTCTTGTCCTTCACGTCCGGGCACTGCAAGAACCAATCACCTGAAGGATGAGGAATCTATGGAAGTATTCATCGGCACTATCCAGTCGTTCGCCTTTAACTTTGCACCCAGGGATTGGGCGCTGTGCAACGGGCAGACGCTTGCCCTTTCCCAATACCAGACCTTGTTCGCCCTGCTCGGCGTGACGTACGGAGGCAACGGCCAGACCACCTTCATGCTGCCCAACCTGCAAGGTCGCCTGCCCATGGGCCAAGGCAATGGCCTGGGCCTGACCCCGCGGGTCATCGGTGAAATCTCCGGCACCGAAAACGTCACGGCAACGATCAACAACTTGCCCAACCACACCCACGCCCTCACCGGCATCACCGCCTCGACCACTTTGCAGTTGGCCAACCCGGCCAGCAATCCGGTGAATACCCCCACGGCCACCAACTCGTTCATCGGCACCTCGGGCACCGGGCCGGGCTCGGCGGCGATCTATTCCGACCAGATAGGCGCTTCGCCAGTGCCGCTACAAGGCGTCACCACCACGGTCAACGGCACGGTCGCCCCCACGGGCGGCAACACGCCAATGGCGGTCATGAACCCGTTCCTGGCGATCAACTTCAGCATCGCCCTTCAAGGCTACTTCCCGTCCCGTAACTGACGAACCGCCGGAGGGCTGCGGTCCTCCGGCCTTTTGGAGTGTCGACATGCTGCAACAGGTTCATAGCCGCCATTTCCAACCGCTGCTGGGCCGGACCGGCAGCCTGACCCTGCCCGACGGCAGCTGCCTGCCGGTGCACTTCGAAACCCTTGAAGAAAGCCCACGGGCGAAGATGCCGAACACCGCGCGGATGCCGTTCAGCGTGGAATTCAACAGCCTGGAAGGCACTGAATTCGTCGACGGACTCTGCGCTCTGGAAGTGCCGGAACTGGGCAAGATCGAGGGGGTGTTCGTATCACGGATACCGCCCATGGGACGGGATCCGACGCTGGGGTATTTCTACATCGCGTTTAACTGACTGGACTCATTTCAAACTGTGGTAGCGAGCGAGCTTGCTCGCGATGGCGTCAGCCCAGACGACCCGGAACCTGTGGCGAGGGAGCTTGCTCCCGCTCGGCTGCGAAGCAGTCGCAAAACCTGACAAAACTGTCCGACTGGAGAAAGACAGAGGGCCTGCTTCGCAGGCCAGCGGGAGCAAGCTCCCTCGCCACGGGTTCCGGATGGATGGAAGATCGCCTTCGCGAGCAAGCTCGCTCCCACAGGGGTACGGCGTCATTCAGTTGCCTTTCGGATACCAGACCAACCGCTCCGCCGCCGGGTTGCGCTCTTGCACTTCGAAGCCCAGCGCCAAGTAGTGCCGGCGTGCATGAGGGTTGCTCGCCCAGACCACGGTCGCCACCGGGCAGCGGATCTGTTGCGCGGCTTTCTGCACCCCTTGCAACACCGCCCGGCCATAGCCCTGGCCGCGGGCCTGGGGGATGAAGGCCAGGTACAGCACGCGAATTTCATTGGGGCCGAAATCCGTGCTCAAGGCGCCAATCGCAGTGCCGAGTTTTTCCACGACGTAATGCATGGCGTTGGGGAAATTTTCGCCCAACCCTTGCTCCTGCACTTGGAACTGCTGGGCAATCACCTGCTGTACCTGTTCATGTTCGCCGTCGATCCATTGCAGGTCCGGTCGCGCCGCCTGGTACAGGCCCTGCAAAAACGGTCCATCGCTGACCCGCGATGGACGCACCACCAATCCCTCTGCCGCCACTGAATCCATGCTTGCTCCTTAGAACCCGCTTTCCCTGACACCCAACGCCGCCAACCGACGCCAGGCCGCTCCCAACACCGACTCGCCCTCGCCCTGCAACACCGCCACGCCACGCAGCGGCTGCACCGGAGCGGACGTGGCGTCCACCGTACTCAGGCGCACGCCGTATTGCGCCTGCACCGGCTCGGCCCGTTGTTGCGAGTCGCGGCGCACCGCAATCGGCCCGTGATGGTCGGACGTCAACGCTTGCTGTTCGACCCAGGCCACGCCGTTGGTGTCGATTTCATTCAACCGCACGGCCATCGATGTGTGCATCGGATCGTCAGCGATGAACCGGCCCGTGGCACCCGGCCCGACCCGCCAAAGCTCGGCTTCGGTGAGGTAGCCGCGCAACCGCGAATCGGTCTGCACCACCCGCGCCAGCGCCTGTGTGGGTGACAACCAGCGCCCTATCGACAGTTGCGGCAACACATCGCGCACCTGGCCGGCATGGGGCGCACGCAACAACAGCCGTTCGCGCTGGGCCACCAGGCCGCGGTACTCGGCCACCGCTTCGGCCAGTTGCTGTTCGACGATGCCGGCATCGGCGGCGGTTTCGCTGCGCCCGGCCTGACGGCGCATCTGCAACTGCTGAATCTCGATTTCCCGGCGCACGATGGCCAGGCGCGACGCCATGTCCGGCGACTCCAACTCAATCAGCACATCGCCCTGGGCCACGGTCTGGCCGTCGTGCACATTCACCCGCTTGACCCGCGCCGCCACCGGCGCATGCAAGGCGCTGGCGCGCCCGGCCTCGAGCATGGCCGGCACTTCCACCGCGCTGCGCCAGGGGAGCAGCAACACCAGCAGCAGCGCCAGCAACACCAGGCCACTCAGGAGCATCCGCCCGCCGTGGGCTTGCTCACGACGACTCCACCATTGCCGCCACTCATTCACGATGGGCATGAAAATGAACCACACCAATTCCACCATCATCAGAAAAATGCCCAGCACCTTGAAGAACAGGTGATAGACCGCCAAGGCAATCCCGAAAAACAACAATGCCCGCCACAGCCACGAGCCATAACCCCACACCAACAAACGCCGACGCATCTTCGGCGACCAGGGTTCCGGCGCCGCCGCGCCATACCCGAACAAGGCTTCGCGCAGGCGCCAGCGACACAGGGCAAACGCACGCCCCTGAAGGTTATCCACCGCCCAGAAATCACTGAGCAGGAAATACCCGTCGAAGCGCATGAAGGGGTTCAGGTTGATGATCAACGTGGTGATCCAGGTGGCGCTGGCCAACATGAACGCCGCGGTACGTGCCGGCCCATCGGGCAACAGCGACCAGGCCAGCAGCGCGATGCACGCCAGCAGCAATTCGGCCAGGACCCCACCGGCACCGATCAGCAACCGTGCGCGGCGATCCCTGATCCGCCAGGCGTCGCTGACGTCGGTATAGAACATCGGCAACAGCACCATGAACGCCACGCCCATGCTCTGCACCCGGCAACCGGCGCGCTTGGCCATGAAGGCATGGCCGAACTCGTGGCACAGCTTGGCGAAGAGCAACGCCGCCCCGAACGCCAGCGCACCGCCCAGGCTGAACAGGTGTGGAAACGTCGCGACGAATCGCTGCCAGTCCCGCGACACCAGGAAGATGCCGAGACCCAGGGTCAGCGGCAGGCCATAACGCAGGATCCCGGGGCCGAACCGCGCCAACCAGGGCCAGGCCCGATTGAGAAAGGCGTCCGGGCGCCACAGCGGAATGCGAAAAAACAGGTATTGATGCAGCAGGATCTGCCACACGCTCTGGCGTTGCGCGGCGGTCTTGAACAGATAACTGTCACGCTGTTGCGGGTCCATCGCGCTGATCAGGTCATGACCACGCAAGAAGCCCAGCAACTGCTCCAGCGATTCGCCATTGAGCGGCAGGCCCGGCTCGCGGTTCGCGGCCTGCAGTACCTGTTCCGGATCGCCCAGGGACCAGTGCCGCAACATGCGCATCGCCGCCGCGCCCAGCTTGAAATAGCGTCCGCGCACCGGATCGGCCAGCGTCCATTGCGGCGAGCCATCCGGATCGGGGGCCGCCGTGGACAATTGCAGGTCCGGCCGCAGGCTCGGCAGGTCCATGCTACAGGCCTACGCTCTGGCGCAGGCCGGCCAGCGGCCGCCGCAGCAGGTACAACGCCAGCGGGGCACGGTCGCCGAAGACCTTCGCCGTGCCTCGCAGGCCAATGCGCGGCGCCGTGGCATCGAAACGCGCATCCAATCGATACGCCAGTTGGCCGGCGGCGGTAGGCTGCGCTTCATAGGCCGAACGTTCGAGCCGGGCCAGGTGCCGCTGCAACGGGTCGCTGTCGAGAAACAACGCCACTTGCGCACCGGGCTCCAAGGCAATCGCGTCACCCACCGCCAATTCAATGCGTAACTCGGCCTGGTTTGGATCGGCGATTTCCATCAGGCGTTCGCCGGTTTGCACGGGCTTGCCGAGCCAGCGCTCGGCGTCGGCGAACACCGCAATGCCGTCGCGCTCGGCGCGCACTTCGCTGCGCTTGAGCAGTTCAAGTGCGTAGTTGCGCTCGGCGCGCTTCTGCTCGACGCGGGCAGCCAGCAGGTCAATCTTGGAACTGGATTCAGCGTCGGCAAACGAGCGCTGGGAATTGGCCTTGAGTTCGGCCTCGGCCACGCCCAACGCCCGCTCGGCCACATCGGCCTGGGCCTTGAGACTGGTACTTTCGAAACGCAACAACAGGTCGCCGTTCTTGACGCTCTGGTTGGGCTTGACCAGGAACTCGGCGATCACCCCATCCAACGGCGCCGCCACCACTTGCCCGCCCAGCGGCACCACTTCGGCCGGGGCCAACACGGACTGGCGCACCGGGATCAGCAAGCCCAGCAGCAACAGCGCCACCAGCGCCACCTGGCGCTTGCGTGTCCAGCGCAGGCGCCATGGCTTGCGCGGTTGCAACGCCAACCACGCATGGCTGTAGGTGTCGCCCAGTTGCGACAACAGCACTTGCTCCGGCGGCGTCCATGGCAGGTCGCGGGCCAACCACAAACCGCCGAACACCTGGCCCTGATGATCGATCAACGGCAGCCAGAACACTTGCCCGGCCGACAGGCTGCGCCAGTCTGCCCGGATGGATTCGCTCACCCCATCGGCGGCAATCACCCGGGCCTGGTTCAACAGGCCCAGCTTGAACAACTGCGCCACCGCCTGCTCGACAAACGCCACGAACGGCGCGTTCGGTTCCACGGTACTGACCCCGGTCACGGCCTGGACCTTGCCGGCGATCAACAACGCGGCGTGGCGAAAGCCGAACAGCGCCTGGCCGTCGTTGACCAGGCTGTAACTCAGTTGCTCCGGTGTACGCGCGGCCCTCGTCTGGCGCTCCAGATCGAGGAAGCGGGCGAACACCTGCTCGGTACTGCCCGTCACTGGCGCGTTCACTTCGACTCCGAGAAACGCGCCGTGCCGCTCATGCCGGACAGCAGGCCGCTGGCATCCGGCACGTTCGCCACCAGCAGCAGCGTCTGGCTGCCCTCGTCGATGCGCGCGCCCAGGCGCTTGACCGTCGCTTGCAACGGCTTGCCGGTTTCATCGGGGACGAAGGTAAAGGGCTGGCCGGGCTTGAGCCGGTCCATCCAGCGTGAAGGCACCAGCAGGTGAATCTCCAGGGTGCGGTTATCGACCACATCCAGCAATGGCGCGCCGGCCGCGACGCTTTCATAACGCTGGACCTTGCGCGCCACCACCTGTCCATCGAACGGCGCGATCACGCTGCAACGCTTGACCTGCACCTGGTAGACCTGGGATTGCGCCTGGGCCTCGCTGAGGCGCGCCTCGGCCCGCGACACCTCGAAACGCCCAACGGATTTCAACGCCGCCAACTGCCGGTTATGGGCCAGCTCTTCACCGGCACCACGACTGGCCGCCTGGGCCGCATTGAGCTGGGCCTGATAGGCCGAACAATCGAAACGCGCCAGGGTGTCACCCTTCTTGAACGACTCGCCCTCGCTGAACGGCAACTCGACAATCCGCCCGGCCAACTCGCTGGCCAACACTGCCTGGTCCCGCGCCCGAAGCACGCCACGCGCCTCGTTTCCCGACACACTGGCCGAGACGTTGCTCTCCAGCAACGGATCGTCGGAAGCCGGCGTTTGCGCCTGGACCCCGCACGTTATGAAGGTCAATCCCACAACCCAACTGCTCAAACGTCGCATGACCGTTACTCCCTGACGGATGGGCGGAGTCTACGACAGCGGTGGGGGGCGTCAAGGGAGTAGCGGTGAAGAGGGGGAAATCTCTGTGGCAACGGTGGTGTTGATCTCGCGATTTCTTCAACTTAGGATTCGCTCACTGCTCAACCCTGTACGCAGAGATTAAGTTCTCTGGCCGTTGAGGTGAAAACACCGGCTTCGGCCGGTTTTTTCGTTTCTGGGGATTGAGAACAGCTCCAGAGTTGAACGCACTCCTTGTGGCGAGGGAGCTTGCTCCCGCTGGACTGCGCAGCAGTCCCAAACCCTAACGCCTCGGTGTATCAGGCAGATCGCATTCAAATTGCTTGGGGTTGCTGCGCAACCCAGCGGGAGCAAGCTCCCTCGCCACAGGTTCTGTGATCGACGGATCATCGCGCTGCCTACTCCACCAACCTCAACACCCCATCGCAATACACCACCTCGCGCCCCAACCACCCCACATCAACCTGAGGCAATACCGCCGAAGGTTTGCGCAATTCACGCAGCAGCGTCGAGCCGTGGGACAGGCGGCCACCCATGCGCGCGATCACCGCACGGGCGCTTTGATAGTGGGCGTGGCGACCAGGGTCCAGGGTGTCCTCCAACAGGATGTCCTCGCCCAAAATACCTTGGGCCTGCCCCGGGTAAATCAAGAAACCACTCGCCTGCTCGGTGCCTTCACGACCGTCCTGCCAGAAGCTGCCGTCACGGCTACGGATATCCGGGTGCGGGGCGAACCAATGCGCCTGGTCAGCGGCGGGCATGGCGTGATGCAAGCGAAAGAAAATCCGCATCAGGTTGTCGCGATACCACTCGCGCACTTGCAAGTAATAACCGCGCAGCCCCGGCAGGCCGGCGCCATGGGCCAAGCGAATCGCCAGGGGCCATTGTGGAAAGGCCTGCAACGGTAGCGCGATCGGCGCCGGGCGTGGTGTCGCCGGGTCGGTCTCCCACGGCAGCCGATGAGGGCTGTGTTCAAGGTTGTCATAGGCGGTCGGTGGCCGCCCCAGCCAGTCGCCGCCACTGCTGGCCAAGGCGCTGGCGATGCACAGGTTGCCCTGCACTACGAACACGTAGAAGCGGGTAAACCAGTCGGCCAGTTGCTGGCCGTCGGCGCCTTGTTCGGTCAGTTCGCGCAGCTCTCGGTCAAAACGTCGCAAGCCGTTTTCCAGCGTCAACAAGTGCCCGCGGGCGATGCGTTGCATGCGCAGGAACAACGGCAGCGAACGCATCAGGCGCAGTGGCCGCCAAGGCAGGTGCGGTGTCGCGCCGCCGACCTCGCCGGCGTAGCTGCTGGCGCTGATGCCCCAGTCGACCAGCCGGGCGAGAAACAGGTCATTGTTGATGTACGAAGCGCCGCCAAACACTGCCGTGAAGGGCTCGTTGTCCTGCAGTACCCGCGAATCCCAACGCGCCATGATCGCCGGAATGCTTGCCGCCGCGCGACGCTGGGCGTACTCCACCAACACACTGGGTCGGGGCGGCAGGATCTCGGCGATGTTGGCAGCGGTCAGGTGGCGGCGCCAGCCGTAGTCGCTGATCGGCCGATATTGCAGCAGCCACAGTTGGCTGCCGTCCCAGGCCCATTCGACGTCGCCGGGCACGTAGTGAAAGACCCGCAGTACGCCTTGCAGAAAGCGCCATAGCGCCTCGGGGGTCAGGCCGTGGACTGGCTTGAACGTGCCACTGTTCCATGCCTCGCCGAGGCGGGAAATAACCGCCCGCTCGGGGCTCACTTGGCCATCGGCCAACGACTCCAGGTGCCCCTCGACCCATTCCAGCTCAACGGACAGGTGACGCACGAACGCGATCCCCGACAGCCGTGGCGTGATGAAGCGCTGCACCACCACTTCCTCGACACCCGCCGCGCTCAACTCGGCAATGCGCGCCGGCACGTTGTGCGTCGGCTCGCGCAGGAACGTGGTGCTCAAGCCGGCGTTGGCCGCATCGGCCTGGTCCTCACCGTAACTGGAGGAGCGCACCGCCCAGGTAGCGTCCGGCTGGCCGTCCAAAAAAACCCGCAGGCTCGGATCATCGCAGTGGTTGAGCGACAGCGCCGCCGGCACCGGCTGCCCCGCCAGCGCCGCGAGACGCAAGCGGCCGCCTTTGGTATGCGCGACAAAACCACGCTCGCCAGACTCCAGCCATGCCGTGAATTCAGCGGGCGAGTCGATCCACGGGTAGTGGCCCCAACCGGGCTTCAGGCTGATGGTCAAGTCGGCACGGGCCAGAATGGCCGACCAGGCCGCCGCCTGCGCGATGCCCAATACCTTGTCCTGATCGCCCCACACCAGTTCGACCGGGTCGGTGATCCATTCCAGCAATGGCAACGCGGTGTCGGCACGCACCAGGTCCCAGTGCGGCACAAAGGCTCGGCAACGAGCGTAGCCGGCGCCCATGCGCTGGTATTGCGCGGGCGTCCAGGCCTGGCTGGAGAACTTGTGGGCAAACAGCGTCGGCTTGTTCGCCAGCAGCCAATGAATGGTCTTTCGAATCGGCAGTGGCGACATCAATGCCGGCAGTCGCCGCTGCCACAAAAACGCGCCCACCGGCGCCAGCAACACGCTGCGGCAAAAGTGTCCCGGTTGCCGTTGCAAGGCGTGCAGCACCAGCAAGGCGTTGACCCCGACCGCCATGATCGCGCTGCCCTTGTCCGTTGCCGCCAGCAACGCCTGCGCGTAGGCCGCCAGGTCTTCGCAAGGAGCGTGGGGGTTGTTGCCAAAACCGGGCAGTTCCAGCGGCACGACGTCGTGGTGTTGAAAATGCGGCAACGCGTCGTCCCACCAATCGGCCGCGCTGCCGTTGCCGGCCAGCAGGTACATCCGGGGCTTGCTCATGGGCGCTCCTCAGGCCAAGTCGCGCAGGGCGGCGTCGAGCGTCGGGTAACGGAACGTATAGCCGGCCTCGACGAGACGATTGGGCACCACCCGCTGGCCGTCGAAAAACAGCTGGGCCATCTCGCCAGCCAAGGCGCGTACCGGCGCGGCAGGGATGTGGAACCACACCGGACGCTTGAGCACCTTGCCGACACTTTCGGCAAACAACGCCTGGCTGACCGTCTCCGGTGCCACCAGGTTGTAGGTGCCGCACAGGCTTTCATCATCGAAGGCTCGGGCGATCACTTGGGTCACGTCATCGCGATGCACCCAACTCATGATTTGCCGACCGTCGCCCATGCGCCCGCCGAACCCCAGGCGAAACGGAATCAGCAACGGCAGCAACGCACCGCCCGGACCGAACACCACGCCCAGGCGCATCACCACCTGACGCACGCCCAACTCAGTGGCAGGCCGGGCGGAGGCTTCCCAACGCACACAGAGTTCAGCCATGAAGCCATCGCCCTGGGCGGCGCTTTCATCGAGGCTTTCGGTGGCGTCACGCACGCCGTAAAAACCCACGGCTGAGGCCTGTATCCACAACGCCGGTTTGTGCCGGGCGTTTTTCAACCAGGCCATCAAGGCTTCGGTGGTGTTGACCCGGCTGGCAATGAGTTGCGCCTGGCGCTTGGGACTCCAACGCGGCCCGGCCACCGGGGCACCCGCCAGGTTGATCACCACATCGAACATTTCGTCATGGCCCAGCTTGCCCAGCGAACGCAGGCAGCGGGCGCGGCCGTCAAACAGATAGGCCGCTTTCAACGGATCGCGAGCCAGCACGCTGACCGTGTGCCCGGCGTCGAGCAATTGATTGACCAGGGTCTCGCCGATAAACCCGGTGCCCCCCGTGACCAGCACGCGCTTGTAGGCGCCGCCGGCAAATGGGTTGGCCGGCTTGCCTGCCCGTTGCATGCGCAAGGCCGCCAAGCCGTCGCGAATCCCCGAGGCCGTGACCCCGATGGCGAACAAGGTCAGTAGCCAGCCGCGCCAACCGAGGTCGATCGCGCTCAGGCCGGTGGGCAAACTCGCCCACTGGGCCAATTGCACGCCGTACAACGCGAAGAAGGCCCCGCCGTTGACCGCCAGCACCGTGTGCATGATGCGCTCGATGGGCGGCAGCTTGCGGCTGCGGTCCTCGACCACGAAGTCCCAGAGCGTCAGGCAAATCTCCAGTGCGAACAGCAGCGCAATGACAATCGCCCAGGTGCCTTCGAAGGCCAGATGCGCCATGCCCAGGAACAGGATCCCGTAAAAGCACGAGCGCAAGGCGTGAATGGACAGCTCCAGCCGCGCGCTGTGGCGATAGGGCAAGGCGACGGTGAGTTCGTGGTGATACAGGGTGTCCAGCGCACCGAGGATGGCTTGGGCGATCAGCAGGGCGATCGCCCAGTCCAGCAGTGAAAAATCAGCCATGGTTGGAATCACTCGACGCGTTGTCAGTCAGGGAGGTACGGCGGTCGTGGCGATAGAGCCAGAACAGCGGCGGCAATAAAACGAGCAGTGCGAAGCTGTCGAACCACAGGTGCGACCAGACCTGTGCCTGGGCGGAGATCCACATGTCCTGGGGTGCCCACAGCAGGATGCCGGCGATCAGCCAACCCCAGGGCATGGCGCGCTTCAATCGATGACCGATGTGGACGAGGGCGAGCATGTACAGCCCATAGCTCTGCAATGTGGCGCCGAACAAGGCCAGCCACCAGACCTGTTGCAAGTGGGCCGTAGCGGGCACGGCATTGGTACCCCAGAAAGCCTGTTCAATGGTGTTCAGATAGTGATCGAGCAAGCCGGAGTGACCCGCCCACGTCAGCGTGACGCCGGCGAGCAGGTGCATCAGGGCCGCCGCGTACAACCAAACGACCAGGGCGTTGCGAAGGGGGCTGTGAGGGGTTGGCATTCCATGTCCTGAAGGCTTGCTTGAGGGCGGCCAGTCTAAAGGAAATGGGAGGGGCTTTACTGGGCTGATGGGCTGGCAGCGATAATTAAATCTCGCCAACGAGACCTGCTTCGCAGGCCAGCGGGAGCAAGCTCCCTCGCCACAGGGATTTAAGTGTCAGGTTAGCGGTGAATTGAAGATTGTCATCGCGAGCAAGCTCCCACAGGGGTTTTGTGTCGAACTCAATATCGAGACCACCCCCGTCCCACTGTGGGAGCGAGCCTGCTCGCGATGGCGTCAGCCCAGACAACCCACCGTGGCGAGGGAGCTTGCTCCCGCTGGCCTGCGAAGCAGGCCCCAGCATTCCTTCAGGCACACCGCATTGCCCGGTTTTACGACTGCTGCGCAGCCGAGCGGGAGCAAGCTCCCTCGCCACGGGTTCTGTGTACCGCTTACCTACAGCTGAGTCCTAGGAGATTTCCTTCAAGTTGCGGCGATGTTGGTGAACTTGTCCGCCTTTAGGCTCACCGCTAGTCTGGGTTTGTCACTGAAAAAACGGTGACACGGACGTGCAAGTCCGAACAAACTGTTTAGGATGCAACGCTGCATCGCTCAGGGGCTTTCTTCTGCCCTCTGGCTTTATGGCGGCTGCGCGCAGGAGATCCTTGGATCTGCTGGGTGTCCTAAACAGGCCCGGTCTTGCACACCTGCGTACGGCCGCCACCCCATTCGCGTGCAAGCGGACGGTGACGGTTCCCAACTAATTACTGTTTAGGGTATCTCTCATGTTCAAAGTAACGCCAAATCCGCCAGGAAGCCCTGGCAACACTGCCGACAAATCCTCGAAAGCCAAAAAACTCGACGAAGCCGCCGAGCGCGCCCTCGATTACTACCTCAACCCCAAACCTGCCGATAAATCCTCAGCCAAATCCCAAACCGCCCAACTCTTCATGGTCGCCCCTGATATCGACACCGAAACCCTGTTGGCCAATGCTTCCGAAGACCTGCTGTCCATCAGCGCCATCGCCGCCGACCTGGCTGATGATGTCGACGGTTCGCGCCGCAGCGTGATCCTGGCGATCAGTCGGATGGCCGATGGGGTGCATTTGTTGGTGGAGCGGGCGATAGATCGACTGGAGGTGCAAGCGGCGGGCTGACAGGTCTGCGGTGGATTGAAGATTGTCATCGCGAGCAGGCTCGCTCCCACAGGGGTTTTGTGTCGAACCCAATATCGAGGCCAACACCCGATCAACTGTGGGAGCGAGCCTGCTCGCGAAGGCGTCAGCCCAGGCAACCCAAACCCCGCGGCCAGAGATTGCTCCCGCCGGCCTGCGTGTAGGAGCTGTGTAGGAGCTGTCGAGTGAAACGAGGCTGCGATCTTCCCCCAGGCACTTGAGTCCCAAGCGAAAGATCAAAGGATCGCAGCCTTCGGCAGCTCCTACAGGGAACAGTCGAGCGGGAGCAATCTCTGGCCACGGGTCCATGTTGGCGTCCGGGTACCTGCAAGCAGGCTGTACGGAGTG
>NZ_JABWRA010000004.1:0-206537 GCF_014268705.1 Pseudomonas sp. SWRI179
GGCCTTCGAACACCAGCGCCGGGGCGTTGGGGCTCAGGGCCGCTTGCTGGCTCAGGGCGGTGTGCAGGTTGCTCGGGCCGCTGTAGTGACGTTCGGTGGCGTTCCACTCGATCAGTTGGCGCTGACGCTCGGCCGCTGGCAACGGCGTCCAATCACCGAGGCGGGTGTGTGGCGCGTCGAGCATGGTTTCCAGCAGTTGTTGCCACTGTTCCAGCCAACGCCGGGCCGTGGTGTCGCTGAACAGCGCGGCGCGGTATTCCAGCAACACCGACAGCACCTCGCCGTCGTGCACTTCCCAGTTCAGGTCGTACTTGGTGGCCTGGGCGGTCACCGCGCGTTCGCTGACTTGCAATTGCGGCCATGGTTGGCTCGATACGTCGGCGTTCTGCATGGCGAACAGCACTTGGAACAGCGGTGTCTGGCCGAGGCTGCGCGACGGTTTCAAATGCTCGACGACCTGGTCGAACGGCACGTCCTGATGCTGTTGGGCATCCAGCACACGGTTGCGCACCTGGTCGAGCAAGCCTGCGAAGTCCAGCGCCGGATCCAGGTCGGCACGCATGACCACGGTGTTGACGAAGCAGCCGATCAGCGGCTGCAGCTCGGCGAATGGACGCTGGGCCACCGGGCTGCCAACCCGCACGTCGCGTTGGTTGGCGTAGCGGCCCAGGAGCAATTGCGCGGCACTGAGCATGAGCATGTACAGCGTGGCGCCGCGTTGCTGGGCGAACTGCCGCAGGCGTTCCACCAGGGCGGGCGGCAATTGCAATTGCACCGCGCCGGCCGTCGGGTCGAGCTGGTTTGGACGGCCCTGTGCGGTCGGCAGGTCCAGCAGGTAGTCGCCGTCCTCCAGTTGGTTGCGCCAGTAGTCCAGTTGGCTGCTGAACGCGGTCTGTTGACCGGGTTCGCGCTGCCAGAGGGCGTAATCGGGGTATTGCAACGCCAGCGCCGGCAGTGTCGCCGGGGTGCCTTGGCACTGGGCGGTGTAGCACTGGCGCAGTTCCTCCAGCAGGTTCTGGCTGGAGGCGTCATCGGTGGCGCAGTGGTGCACGTTGAGCAACAGCAGCGACTGAGCTGCGCCGCTGCGTTGCAATAGCGTGGCACGGACGGGTACTTCGGCGGCGAGATCGAAGCGGCGGCCGGTTTCTGCGTGGATCGCCGCGTCGGTCAGTGCCTGCCATTGCTCGTCACTGGCGGCTTGCAGGGTCTTCACCTGCACGGTGATGTCGACCTGCGCGTCGATCACCAACTGCAATTCGCCGTCGCTATCGCGCACGATGCGGCTGCGCAGGATCTCGTGGCGTTGGACCACGCTGTTCAAGGCCGTTTGCAGGGCCTGGGCATTGAGTTCGCCGTCCAGTTGCACGGCGCTGACCACGTTGTACTCGCCACCACCGGCGCTCAGTTGTTCCAGGAACCACAAGCGTTGCTGTTCGAACGACAGCGGCAGGCGCGCCGGACGAACCGCCGGGACGAAGGTCGCCTCCGGGGCTTGCAGGGGATCGCCCAGCAGCGCGGCCAAGGCCTCGAGGGTCGGGTGCTCGAACACCGCCCGCAACGGCGGCACGCTGGCGAAGCGTTGGCGCAGGCGGGCGAACAGCGCCGCCGCCAGCAGCGAGTGGCCACCGAGGTAGAAGAAGTGGCTGTCACGGCCGATCTGCGACGATGGCACCTTCAGCAACTCGGACCAAAGGTCGGCCAGTTGCTGTTCGGCGGCGCTGCGCGGCGGGTCCAGGGCGTCTGGCGCGGCTTGGATATCCGGGGCCGGCAAGGCCTTGCGGTTGAGTTTGCCGTTGTCCGTCAGCGGCAGCTCATCGAGCACCACGAACGCCGAGGGCACCATGTAGTCGGGCAGGGCGGCGCCAATGGTTTTGCGCCAGGCGTGGATGTCGGCCTGCTGGTCGCATGTCACGTAGGCCACCAGGCGCTTGTCGCCAGGCACGTCTTCACGGGCCAGCACCACGGCCTGGCGCACGCCCGGTTGGGCGCCGATCAGGGTTTCGATTTCCCCCAGTTCGACGCGGAAGCCACGGATCTTCACTTGATGATCCATGCGCCCCAGGTATTCGAGCTGGCCGTCGGGCAACCAGCGCACCAGGTCGCCGGACTTGTACATCCGCGCGCCTGGCTGCGACGCGAACGGGTCTTCGATGAACACCTTCGCCGTCTGCTCGGCGCGGTTGAGGTAGCCCAGGGTCACGCCGGCACCGCCGATGTGCAGTTCCCCCGGGACGCCAACCGGCATCGGATTGAGGAAGGCATCGAGCACATAGGTGCGCACGTTGGCGATGGGCCGGCCGATGATCGGCCGCTGCGGGAAGTCATCCACCGCGCAGCCGGTGGCATCCACGGTGCATTCGGTCGGGCCATAGGTGTTGAAGAAGCGGCTGCCGGCAATCGACGGCAGGCGTTGCCACAGCTGCGCGTCCACCGCGTCGCCACCGAACAGCACGAAGCGCGGCAGGTACACCTCGCCCCGGCGAACGCCGTCGCTTTCCAACAGCGCCTTGAGCTGTGCCGGGGTGCACTCGAAGGCCTCCAGGCGGGTGTCGCGGAAGAAACCGGCCAGGGCCTCGGGGTCGTAGCGCACGTCTTCCGGGGTCAGGTACAGGCTGTGGCCGTCAAGCAACAGGATCAGTTCGGCCACCGAGCTGTCGAAGGCGAACGAGTAGTTGAAGCTGGTGCGCATCGGCTGGTCGGTGTAGCGGCGATACAAGCCATGGATACGCGCCCAGGCCAGGTTGACCACCGAGCCGTTGGTCACCAGGGTGCCCTTGGGCTTACCGGTCGAACCGGAGGTGTACATGATGTAGGCCAGGTCTTGCGGGCCGGCGAGCGGGGTGGGGTTGCTGTCCGGCTGGTCGGCGAACAGCGCCGCGTCGCTGTCCAGGCGCAAGCGTGGCAGTTCGGCCCCCAGCTGTTCCAGCAGGCCCTGCTGGCCGAGGAACAGTGCCGGTCGGGCGTCTTCGAGCATGTACGCCAGGCGATCCACCGGGTAGGTCGGGTCCAGCGGCACATAGGCGCCACCGGACTTGAGGATGCCCAGCAGGCCGACCAGCAGCTCCAGCGAACGCTCGACACACAGTGCCACCGGGCTGTTCGCCCCGACGCCGCGGCTGCGCAGGTAATGCGCCACTTGGTTGGCGCGACGGTTCAATTCGCCGTAGCTCAGGCTGCGGCCTTCGAAACACAGCGCGTCTCGCTCCGGGGTGCGCTCGGCCTGTTGTTCGAACAACTGGGCGAAGGTCAGGTGCGTCGGCACCGCCATCTCGGTACGGTTCCACTCGACCACGGTGCGTTGCCACTCCGCGTCCATCAGCAGCGGCAAGGCGGCGACCGGGCGCTGGGGCTCGGCGAGCATGTGTTCGAGCAGGTGTTCCAGGCGGGCGAGGGTCTGGCGAGCACTGTCTACGACGAACAGATCGAGGGCGAACATCAGTTCCAGCTGGATCGGCGCATTGGCCGGGCACAGCACGTGCAGGTCCAAGTCGCATTCGGAGTGTCGCAGCGGTGTGTCCAGCGCTTCGAATTCCAGGCCGGGGAAGCGCAACCGCGACTCCATGGCCAGTTGCTGGGCGACCATCACTTGGTACAGCGGCGCATGGCTGAGGCTGCGTGGCAATTGCAGGCTGTCCACCAATTGCTCGAACGGCAGGTCCTGATGCTGAAGGCCACTGCGCAGGCGTTCGGCCACTTGTTTGACCAGGACAGTGAAGTCCGCTTGCGGCTCGAAGTCCGCGCGGATCGCCAGGTTGTTCAACAGAATGCCCAGCAGGCCTTCGGTGCCCGGCTGTTCACGGTGGGTGACCGGGGTGCCGACCAGCACCGTGGCGTCGCCGCTCAAGCGGTGCATCAACACGGCGAAACCGGCGAAGAGGACGGTGAACGGCGTGGTGCCGAGGCGACTGGCGAAGGCTTGCACCCGGGCGCTGAGGTCGGCGCTGAGTTGACGCTGGACAATTCCGGCACGGTAGCTTTGCACCGACGGCCGGGGATGATCGGTGGGCAAGGCCAGCAGTGGACTGGCATCGCTGTCACGGCGGTCGAGGGTGGTGGTCCAGTAATCGAGCTGGCGCTTGAGTTCGGCGCCTTGCAGGTGCTCGCGCTGCCACAGGGCGAAGTCGGCGTATTGCAGCGGCAGGGCCGGCAGTTCGGCGGGGGCGCCGTTGCAACGGGCTTCATAACCCAGGGCCAGTTCGCGCAGGGCGATGGTGGCCGACCAGGCGTCCGAGACCAGGTGATGCAGGGCGATGCCGAGTACGTGCTCGCCCGGCGCGAGGCGCAGCAAGCGCGCCCGCAGCAACGGTGGGCAGGTCAGGTCGAACGGTTGCTCGAAGGTGTTTTGCAGGGCATTGAACTGCGCGCCTTCGCGCGCAGTGGCGGTCAGGCCCGACAAGTCTTCGAAGGGCAGTGCGATGTCGAGCGCCGGGCTGATGCGTTGGCACGGTACGCCGTCGTTGCTGTGGATGCCGGTGCGCAGGATTTCGTGGCGCGCCAGCAGATCGTTGAGGCTGGCATGCAGCGCCTCGACATTGAGTTCACCCTTGAGGTGCAGGGCGAACGGGATGTTGAACAGCGTGGTGCCTGGCGTCAGTTGCTCGATGAACCACAGACGCTGTTGCGAGAACGATAGCGGCAGCAACGGCGGGCGTGGTTGGGCCTTGAGCAGGCTCAGCGCGTTGGTTTGCGGTGCGGCGGCCTCGGCCTGGCGGGCGCCGATGGCCTCGGCCAGCAAGGCCACGGTTGGCTGTTCGAACAACACCCGCAACGGCAGGTCGAGCTTGAACTGAGTGCGCAGGCGGGCAACGATCTGGGTCGCCAGCAGCGAGTGTCCGCCGAGGGTGAAGAAGTTGTCTTCCACACCAACGGTGTCACGCCCCAGGACCTCGGCCCAGATGGAGGCCACGGTGGTTTCCAGCGCATTGCGCGGGGCGATGCTTTCCTGGGTGTCGGCCTGCCAGTCCAGCTCACGGGCGGCCAGGGCCTTGCGGTCGACCTTGCCGTTATTGTTCAGGGGCAGTTTGTCCAGGCAGACGAAGGCCGCCGGCACCATGTACGGCGGCAGTTGCGCTCGCAAGTGTTCGCTCAGGCCATCACTGCCCACGTTCTGGTCATGGGCCGACCAGTACGCCACCAGCCAGGCTTCGCCGACGGTGTTTTCCCGCAGCAGGACGGCGGCTTCGCGCACGTTCGGGTGCTGGGCGAGACGGTGTTCGATTTCCGTCAGCTCGATCCGGTGCCCACGCAGTTTCACCTGTTGGTCGCGGCGGCCGAGGTACTCGATCACGCCGTCTGCTCGCCAGCGTCCCAGGTCGCCGGTGCGGTACAGGCGACCTTCGAGTCGAGGATGGTTGATGAAGGCCTCAGCGGTGCGCTGCGGGTCGTGCAGGTAGCCGCGGCCAACGCCGACGCCACCGACACAGATTTCCCCGGCCACGCCCACCGGCACCGGGCGCAGGGCTTCGTCCAGCACATACAGGCGGTTGTTGGCGGTCGGTTGGCCGATGGGCATGTGGCTGACCTCGGCCCCCGGTGCGGCGAAGATCGGCTGAAAGGCCACGTCGTCGGCGCATTCGGCCGGCCCGTAGGCGTTCATCAAGGCGATGTCGGGGAAGCGCGCGAACCAGTCCCGGGCCACGGTTGGTGGCAGGGCTTCACCGGTGGGCAGGACCCAGCGCAGGTCCGGCAATTGCAGGTCGCACGGGCACAGCGCGAGCAGGGTACGCATCAGGCTCGGGACGATTTCCAGCACGTTCAAGCGCTCGCTGGCGAGCACCTGCAACAGGCGTTGCGGGTCGTGGGCGACTTCATCCGGAAGAATGTGCACGGTGGCACCGAGCACCGGCGCGGCGAGGAACTGCCACACCGAAATGTCGAACGCCACCGACGCGGTCTGGGGAATCCGGTCGGCAGCGCTGAGCCCCAGGGCCGGTACCTTGCCGAAGATGTTGTTGAGCATGCCGCGTTGTTCGATCATCACGCCCTTCGGTGTGCCGGTCGAACCCGAGGTAAACAGCACGTAGGCCAGGCTGTCGGGGCGGGCGAGCACCGGCAATGGCGCGTCGTTGCCGCCGGTCCAGCTGGCCTCGGCGAACAGCGCCTTGGGCGCCGGGTCGAGGCCGCTGAGCAGTTGATCGAGCAGGCCGCTGCACCCTTCGCTGGCAACCAGCAATGGCGCGCGGGACAGCCCGAGGATCTCCCGCAGGCGCTCGGGCGGGTGATTGACCTCCAGGGGCAGCATCGCCGCGCCGGCCTTGAACACCGCCAGCATCATGGTCAACAGCGCCAGGCCACGGGGGGCGACCAGCGCGACCAGTTGGTCTTCACCGGCGCCGGCTTCGCGCAGCGCATGGGCCAGGCGCGTGGAGCGCAGGTCCAGCTCGGCGTAGGTCAGCGACTCGCCGGCACAGATCGCGGCGACCTGATCACCGCGCTGGGCGACCTGGGCGGCAAACAGCTCGGCGTAGCTTTGATCCAGCGGAAAATCGTGAGGGTTGAGCGCCCACTCGCCGAGCAACTGTTGACGCTCGTCGGCGGCCAGCAGTTCGAAGCTGGCCAACGGCGCGTCGGGGGCGGCGAGCATGCTGCGCACGAGGCCGGCGATGTGGCCTAGCAGGCGCTGCACGGTGGCGGCATCGAAACGTTCGCGGTCATAGGACACGCGGATGCCCAGTTGTTCGCCCGGCAGGATCACCACGGTCAAGCCGTAGTGGGTGTGTACGCTGTGGTCCATGCCTTCGAGGCTGAACTGGAAGCCGCCTTCGAGGATCTGTTCGTCGATGGGCGCGTTCTCGAACACCAGGATGCTGTCGAACAGGGTCTCGCCCCGGGGGAAATCGCTCCAACCCTGGATGTCGGTCAACGGCGTGTGCTCGAAGTCGCGCATGTCGACGTTGAGCTTTTGCAGGTCACCCAGCCAGTTGCCGAGCGCGGCGTTCGGGTCCACCGAAACCCGCAACGGCAAGGTATTGATGAACAGGCCGATCATTTCCGCGACGCCAGTCAGGTCGGCCGGACGCCCGGCCACGGTGACGCCGAAGACCACGTCCTGTTGCCCGCTGTAGCGCGACAGCAGCAACGACCACACACCCTGGAAAAACGTGTTCGGGGTGATCCGGCGACTGCGGCAGAACGCTGCCAGCGCCTGGGTTTCCTGTTCGTCGAGGTGAATCAGTTGGTCGTCCACCAGCACCGCATCGGTGTAGCGGTCGCGGGTCACGCCGTTGTCCACGGTCAGTGGCGTGGGCGCGTTGAGGCCTTGCAACTGGCCGCGCCAGAATTGCTCGGCCTTGCCCGCGTCCTGGCGCTGCAGCCATTGGATGTAGTCGCGAAACGGCCGAGGGCTTTTCAGCTCGGGCGTGCGGTCGTTACACAGCGCTTCGTAGACTTTGAGGAAGTCCACGGTCACCAGGGAAATGCACCAGGCGTCCATCAGGATGTGGTGGAAGCTGCGAATGAATTCGTAGGACTCGTCGGCCAGGCGCACCAGCCGGAAGCGAATCAGCGGTGGCTTGGACAGGTTGAAGCCGACTTTCTGCTCGTCTTCCAGCAGCGTGCGGATCCGCGCTTCCTGTTCATGGGGGGCGAGCCCGCGCAGGTCGAGGGTGTCCAGCGGCACCTTGACTTGGCGATGGATGACCTGCACTGGTTGCTTCTGGCTTTTCCACTGGAAACTGGCGCGCAGGGAAGGGTGCAGCGCCACCACCTGGCGCCACGATTCGAGGAACGCCCCTTCATCGATGGCCCCGCCGATGCGGTAGCGATCCTGCATCAGGTACACCCCGGAGTCTTCGTGCAACAGGGAGTGGAACAGCATCCCTTGTTGCAGCGGCGACAGCGGGTAAATGTCTTCGATCGGGTTGCCGGTGGTTTTTTCGGTGGTCATTGAAAGCGTCCTGCGTAAAAAGGGGCAACGGTGATGGCGTGGCGAGGTGAAGAGCCGTTCACAGGTCGGCCTCGTCCAGTTCGGCCATCAACGCTTGCATTTCGTCATCGGACAGGCCCGAGGCGCTGAATTCGGTGCTGTCGGCGTCCGGCTCGGCGGCGCTCGGGTCCAGCACTTGCGCGACCTCGGCCATGGCGGCGATGGTCTGGCGTTCGAAAACTTGCTTGGCCGACAGCGCGATGCCTTGCTCGTGGGCTTGGGCCACCACTTGCAGGCTCAGGATCGAGTCGCCGCCGATGGCGAAGAAGTTGTCGGTGACGCTCACCGTCGAGACCTTCAAGACCTTGGCGACGATGGCTTGCAAAGTGGTTTCCATGGCGTTGCGCGGCGCCACGTGGGCGCTTTCGTCGAACTGCTCGGGGTCGGGCAACTGGCGGGTGTCGAGCTTGCCGTTGGGCGTGCGCGGAAAGCTCGGCAGGGTCAGCACCAGGGCCGGCACCATGTACGACGGCAGGCGTTCGCCGAGGAAGCGCTTGATCGCCTCCGAGTCCGGTGCGTAGCCGTGGGCGGCGAGGATGTAGGCGAGCAGGCGCTTGCCAGCGGCCTGTTCCTGGACGATCACCGCGGCTTCGCGCACGTCGCTGTGGCTGCACAACTGGCGTTCGATTTCCCCCAGCTCGATGCGGTAGCCGCGCACCTTGACTTGATGGTCCTTGCGCCCGAGGAAGGCCAGGCGCCCGTCGGCCAACCAGCACGCCAAGTCACCCGTGCGATAGGCTCGGGTGCCGTCGGCCAGGGTGACGAAGGCCTTGGCGGTTTCTTCGGGCTTGTTGCGATAGCCGCGGGCCAGGGTTGGGCCGGCGAGGACAATTTCACCCGGCTCGCCAATGCCGCAGGCGCTGTCGAATTCGTTCAGCAGGCGCAGGTCCATGCCGGCGATGGGGCGGCCGATGCTGACGTTCCGGCCTGGCTCCAATACCTCATAGGTGGCCCAGACGGTGGCTTCGGTGGGGCCGTATTCGTTCACCAGCCGTGCGTGGGGCAGGGTCTTGCTGTGTTGCGCGATCAGCGACGGCGGGCAAGCCTCACCGGCGACGATCCAGCAGGCGAGGCTGTCGGTTGCGCCGCTGCGTTGCAATTGATCGAGCAGGGCTTGATACAGCGACGGCAACGACAGGCCGTGGCTGACCTGATGCTGGGCAATCAATTGCGCCAGGCGGGCCATCTCCAGCTCTTCACCCGGGGCGGGCAATACCAGGCGTCCGCCTTGGGCCAGGGTCCAGAAAATCCCGGCGACCGAACTGTCGAAGGCAAACGACGACAGCAGCAGGTAGGCGCGTACCGGCGTCTCATAGGCCGCCATGCGCACCTGGGTCGAGAAGCTCAGTGCGCCGTGACTGATTTCCACGGCTTTCGGCGCACCGGTGGAGCCGGAGGTGTAGATCAAGTAGGCGAGGTCGTTCGCGTCCGGCAACGGCAGCGCCGGCAAATTGCCGAGGTCGGGTGTTGCCAGGTCATCCAGCACGAAGCGTTGCAGGTCGGTCGGCACGCTGTCGGCCAGTTCGGCGCTGACCACGATGTGGGTGATGGCGCTGTCGGCGAGCATGTAGGCGCGGCGTTCGGCCGGGTAGGTCGGGTCGACGGGGACGTAGGCGCCACCGGCTTTCAGGACGGCGAGCATGGCGACAATGGCGGGGTTGCCGCGGGCGAACAGGATGCCGACCGGCACCCCAGGGCCGATGCCGGCGGCGACCAGTCGATGGGCCAATTGCGTGGCGCAGGCGTCGAGGCGGCTGTAGCTGAGGTCACCGTGCTGGTCGCTCAGGGCGATGGCGTTCGGTTGCTGGCGAGCCTGGCGAGCAATCAATTCCACCAGCGTCACCGGTTCGATGGACGGCACGTCCGCGCCGGTGCCGATCAACCGCGATTGCAGCGCACCACCGAGGGGCAACTGCGCCCAGGCCCGTTGCGGTTCGGCCAGTGCGCCTTGCAACAGTTGCAGCCATTGCTCGGCGAGGCAGCCGGCGGCTTCGGCGCTGAGGGCATGGCGGTCGTAGACCAGTTGCGCGTGCAGGCTATCGGGCAATTGGCGCACGTTCAGGCACGCTTTCAGCGGGTTCATCACCGCGCTGGCATGACGCTCCTGGGCATCGCCCGAGCGCCAGGCAAAGGCGTATCCGCCGTTGAGGGTGCCGGTGTAGTAGTCCTGCCAGCCAACCGCCCGTTCCAGGGTGACAGCCACTTGCGTGCTTTGCTCCAGCAGGGTCGCCTGGGCGTCCAGTTCGATGCTCACGGGCAGGCACTGCTCGAACAGGCCCAGGGTGCTTTCCAGTTCCGCACCGCGGCTTTCATGGATCAGGATGAGCGGTACCTGTTGCTGGCCGGCCAATCGTCCCAGCACCGCTGCCCATGCCGCCAGCAGCAGATCCGAGGTCAGGGCTGGGTGGCGAGCGAGGTCGGTCGCCAGTGTCAGGTCCAATCGGGTCGGCGCGAACCCGCCATCGATGGCCACTTCGAGCGGCAGCTGCAAGGTGGTCTGTTCGGTTTCGCCCGAGGGTTGCCAGAAGCTCACGCCCGGATGGTCCGGCGCGTCTTCGACCAGGCTCCAGCGCCATTCGGCGTAGTCGGCGTACTGCAGGGTCTCGGACAGGTCGGTGGCGGTGTCTTGCAGCAATGCGGCGGCCAGCCATTTCAGGCTGGCGAGGTCGAAGTGGCTGCTGGCCGCGGCCAGGTCCAGGACCGTTTGTTCATCGTCCAGGCGCGCCAGGGTCACGTGCAAAGGGATTGTCCAGTCGCGAGGCTGGCTGGCGAATTGGGCCAGGGCGGCGTCCTGGTCGGCGCGGCTGTGTTGACGCAGGTCCTGGAGGGTCACCGCCAGTGCAGCGGTTTCGTCGATCACCTGCACCGGATGGCGCAGGCCAGGCACGGGCATCAGGCGTGTGCGCAGGATTTCACTGCCGGCCACCAACGCCTGCAGGCGGTTGTTCAGCGTATCGATGTCCAACGCTTGCGACAGCGACCATTGCAAATGGCAACTGAACGGGTGCTGCGTCGCGCCGTTGAGGTGGGGATAGACCGATGCCTGTTGCGGGGAAATACGAAAACCTTGAAGTCCGCTCATGTTCATCTCGACTGGAAAAGGGCTTGAGCCTGGATCACCGCACAGACGCCGGGGCTTGCTGGACATAGGTCGGGCAAGCCTCCTGCGAACGGCGGGTGGACCCGTTGAATGTCAGACGGCAACGTCGCTCGACAGCAGGGCTTCAGCCATGCCGGTCATGATGGCGCGCTTGCCAGTGAAGGGTTCGCGACCGTGCACGGCGAGCATGTTGTCGATGAACAACACGTCCCCCTGTTGCCAACTGAACCGCACCAGTGAGTCGAGGTAGGCCGCGCGTAGCGACTCCAGGACCTCTGGCTCGATCGGTTCGCCATCGCCATAAAAGGTGTTGGTGGGCAGGTCGAGGTCGTTGAAGTTGCTTTGCAGCGAATCGCGGATTCGCCCGGGCAAGGTGCTGATGTGGAAGAACGTGGCGTGGTTGAACCAGACTTCTTCGCCGGTGCGCGGGTGGCGCACCACGGCGGGTCCGCGTTGGCGGGTGCGCAGGCGATTGTTGTCTTTCCATTCCACGTCGATGCCGACGCTGGCGCAGTAGGCTTCCACTTCGCCGCGGTCTTCGGACTGGAACACGGTCTGCCATGGCAGGCCGAAACCGTCGCCGTAGTTGCGCACGTACAGCACGCCTTTTTCCCGGAACCGCGCTTCGATCTGCGGGCTGATCCTGGCCTTCACGGCACGGGTCGAACCAATGGGTGTTTCGCCACCGGTCTCGGACGGCACTTGGCAGTAGAAGAACAGCCGCAACGGGAAGCGTGGTGAGTAGGAGTGCTCGTTGTGGGGGAAAATCATCTGGTCGGCCGGGTAGTCGGTCGAGGTGTAGATGTTGCCGCCGACCCGTGTCCGGGGCGAGGCGCGGAACATGTATTCCAGCGCGCCGGGGGAGAGCGCGGCGATCACCTGGTCGAACTGCTCGACGGACGCGACGTTGAAACCACGGAACAGCAGGGCGCCGTACTGCAGCAGCTTCTTTTCCAGCGACTCGCGTTCCCGGGCGGCCCAGGCCACCAGGTCGACGCCACTGACTGCGGGCTCGATCACCAGGGGCAGGGCGTGATCGGGGCTGAGCAGGCGCTCGGTGACCAATTGTTGTTCCGAGACGTTCATGGCTTTGCGACGCACGGCGCCAAGGGCGCGGGGCGATGGGGGCACGATAGACATAACAGCATCCGACTCGGTTAAAGGGACAAGGAGCGACGTTTGGCTTGCATCATCTGGCTGCGACCGGCCAGCGCCTGGGAGTGTTGCCGCTCACGGGCAAAGGCCTGGTCCCAGCTGTCGATGCGCTCGGCCAGCGCCGGCAACGGCTCGTCCAGCAGGCTGGGGAGTTGCTCCAGCAGGCACGTCCACAGGTGTTGCAGGCGCAGGGCACGGCCTTGGTCGAAGTATTCGCCGCGATACTTGAGCGTCGCGGCGAGACCTTCATTGCCGTGCACCAGGTCGAGCACCAGGTGGAAATCCCCCGGTGCCTGGGCCACGTCCAGCGCGGACAGCTGCGCGCCGGCGATGGTGGTCGGGGTCACCCGTGACGGTTGATAGTTGAGCTTGACCTGGAACAGCGGCGAGTGACCGGGCCGGCGCTGCGGCGCGAGGGCCGAGACCACCAGGTCGAACGGCAGGCCTTGATGGGCGTAGGCCAGGCGCGCTTCATCGCGAGCCCGCTCGAGGAACCCGCCCAGGGTCGCTTCGCCACGCAGGTCACAGCGCAGGGTCAACTGGTTGACGAAGAAACCGATGACGTCGTTGTGCTCAGCCAGTGGCCGGCCGCTGACGTCGGTGCCCAGCAAGAATTGCGCTTGGCCACCCAGTTGCTTGAGCACCAGTTGGTAACTGGCGAGCAGCAGCATGAACAAGGTCATGCCTTGTTCCCGGGCCAGCGTTGCCAAATGCTCGCAGCGGGCCTGGGGCACGTTGAAGTCCAGGCTGTGTTCGCCAGGGGCCTGGCCGTTGCCGCCCAGCTCCAAGGTCTGGGGCATGCCGGCCAGGTGTTCGCGCCAGAAGTCCTGCTCGCTGGCGATCCGCTGTTCGCTCCAGTGCCGGGCTTCCCACTGGGCGAAATCGAGGTATTGCCCCGGGAGCGCGGCGTCTGTCGAGCCTGCCAGTTCCGCCAGCAGCACTTGCGCCGAACGTCCGTCGAAGGCGATGTGGTGCAGGGTCAGCAGCAGGTCATGCTGTTGCTCATGTCGGCTGAGCAACTGTGCCCGCAGCAGCGGGCCGGCTTGCAGATCGACAGGGGTGGCGTGTTCATGGGCCAGGCGCTCGCTCAGCGTCTGTTGTTGCTGCGCTTCATTCTGTTCGCGTAAGTCGTGATGGACCAGCGCGACCGCCGTGGCCGGCAATACCTGTTGTTGTGGGCCCTCGACACCGTCGCGGTACACCGTGCGCAACACGCCGTGCCGCGCCACCAGCGCGTTCAAGCGCAGGGCCAGCGCCTCGATGTCCAGTGGACCTTGCAGGCGCAGGTGCAGCACCAGGTTGTGGCGGGTGTCGTCCGGGTTCAGTTGGCGCAGGAACCACAGGCGACGCTGGGCGAAGGATTGATGCCCCTGGCTGAGGTTAGCCCGCGCGGTCGAAGCCTCGGCCGTCGGCGCCGGTTCATTCAGAAAGTTTTGCAGGGCCAGCGCCCATTGCCCCAGGGTGGTTTGCCCAAACAAGTCCTGGGTGTCGAGGTTCCAGCCCAGGTCCTTGTGCAGGCGCGCGGCGAAGTCGGCCACGCCGATGGAGTCCAGGCCTTGGCCGATCAGGCTGAGGTCGAAGTCGGCGGAAAAATACGGATTGACCGCGTGCAGCGTCTGCTCCAGCCATCGGCGGCAGGCGGCCTGGGCCTGTTGCGGCGTTTCGCTCGCCAGGTGCTTGAGCTGGGCAAGGTCCAGGACCTCGCCATTCGAAGCCAGCGTTGCACCGCTCTGGGCGATGATGCTCAACGTGCCCGCGGCCAGTTGCTTGCGCGCGCCTTGACGGGCGATCTTGCCGCTGGTGGTCATCGGGATGGTGCCGGCTTGCACCAGCACGATTTGGTCGATGCCGCAGTCGGCGGCTTCACGCACGGCGTTTTGCATCGACGCGAACAGCGCCGGGTGGTGCGCCGGGTCGACGAACTTGCGTTGCGGCTCGGCGACGATCACCAACTTCTCGCGGCCCAACGCCGGGTCCATTTCCGAGAAGGCGGCAATGCGTCCGGTGCGGATGCCCGGCTCGGCATCGGTAATGGCGAATTCGATGTCGTGGGGGTAGAGGTTGCGCCCATTGAGAATCAGCAGGTCCTTGAGCCGTCCGCAGATCACGACCTGGCCTTCGTGCATGAAACCCAGGTCGCCGGAGCGCAGGTAATGCTCCGACGAACCGACAATTTGGGCTTCAAAGGCTTCGCGAGTGGCCTCGGGATTCTTCCAGTAGGATTCGGCGTTGCTCGGCCCCCTGAGCCAGACTTCGCCGATGCGATCGGCGGCGCATTGCTCGAAGGTGTGCGGGTCGACGATGGCGATGCTGTGCAAGGCTTGCGGGTAACCGCAGGCGACGAATTCCACGGCGGCGGCATCGGCCGCCGCCAGTGCTACGCGACCGCTCTCCAGCACGGCTTTGTCCAGGCGCAGCACCACCGGCAGCGCGTCGGCCGGCGTGGCGCTGACGCACAGGGTGGCTTCGGCCTGGCCATAACCGGGGCTGATGGCCAACGGGTTGAGACCACAGGCGGCAAAACGTTGGGCGAAAGCCTCCAGGGTGCCGGGGTGGATCGGTTCGGCGCCGTTGATGGCGTGTTTCCAGGCGCTCAGGTCGAGTTGCGCGATCAGGTTGTCGCTGACCACGCGGTTGCACAGGGCATAGGCGAAGTTGGGGGCGAAACTGGCGGTGGCGCGGTAGCGACTCAACGCCTGCAGCCAGGTCGACGGTGCATTGACGAAGGTCTGGGACGCCATCAGGTAGCACGGCATGCCGCTGTAGAGCGGGGCCAGCATCCCGCCGATCAGGCCCATGTCGTGGTACAGCGGCAGCCAGTTGACCATGGCGCCGTGTTCGTCGAAATCGTAGGCCTGGCGCATCAGCTCGACGTTGGCGATCAGGTTGCGCTGACGCACTTCGACGCCTTTCGGCGAGCCGGTGGAGCCCGAGGTGTATTGCAGGAAGGCCACGGTCGAACCGTCGATGGTCGGGCGTTGCCATTGGCTGGCCGGTGGCGTGTTCAGGTTTTGGACGGTCAGGACATCGACGCGTCCCTCCACCAGTTCCAGCAAGCCTTCGCAATACTCCGCCGGGGCGAGAATCAGCGCCGGCTCGGCATCCACCACCACGTTACGGACGCGGTCGAGGTGACGCGGTTTGCGCGACGGCGGTGGAAACAACGGCACGGCAATCAGCCCTGCATAGAGGCAGGCACAGAAGGCGCGGGCGTAGTCGAGGCTGCTGGGCAGCATCAACAGCACGCGATCACCCGGGGCATAGCGCGTTTGCAGCGCGGCCGCCAGGGAACGGGATTGTTCGTGCAGTTGGGCAAAGGTCAGGGTTTCGCCGATCTCTACGCCGTCAGGCAGAAAATGCAGGGCGGCACGCTGAGGGAAGTGCTGGGCGTTGGTTTCCAGCACGTCGATCCAGTGTTCGAAAGAAAACATGTGCAATTCACGCCATGGCCACGATGACTTTGCGGTCACCGGTGAAAGGATTGCGACCGTGTGCCACCAGTCGGTTGTCGAGCATCAGGATATCGCCGGGCTGCCAGGGAAAACTGACGGCAGTCTCGCGGTAGACCTCGCGCACGGTGTCGAGCAGGTCGTCGGCAATCGGCGAGCCGTCGCCGAAATAGACATGGCGCGGCAGGTTCTCTTCACCCACCGCCGCCAGCAGGCTGGCGCGTACGCTCGGTTCGATGGCCGAGACATGGAACAGGTGCGCCTGGTTGAACCAGACCCATTCGCCGGTCTCGGGATGCTGTTGCACGGCGGCGCAACGCTGGCGGGTGCGCAGGTCGCCATCGGCTTTCCATTCCCACTCGATGTCGTTGTCCTGGCAGTAGCGTTCGACTTGGGCACGGTCCTGGGTGTTGAAGACTTTTTCCCAAGGCAGGTCGAGGGCGCCGCTGTAGTTGCGGACATAAAGCAGCTCGCGGCTGGCGAACAGCTCGCGGATCTCGGCAGGCATGCGCTGGTAGATCAGGCGGCTGTCGGCAATCGGGGTCTCGCCGCCGGTTTCACTGGCCTTGATGCAGTGGAACCAGATGCGTGAAGGCCAGGGGCGGGTGTAGGCCTGTTCGTTGTGCAAGGGAATGAATTGATGGGCCGGGTATTCGGTGGAGCTATAGACCCCGGCGAAGACTTTGCTGCGCGGCGTGGAACCGAATTCGTAACTGGCCAGCGGCGCGCCGAAGCTGGCGGCGAAGCGCTTGAAGTCGATGGGGGTGGCAACGGTGAAACCGCGAAACAACACGCCGCCAACGGTGGTCAGGACCTGGGCCACGCGGTCGCGAATCGAGGCGTCCAGGTCGTGGATCGACTGTCCCGGTACCCCTTGCACCAGCACGGGTAGCGATTGGGCGCTTGCATCCGTGGGCGCCATTGAAAAAAACTCGGAACGCCCGTTCAGGTGTTCGATTGAGGTCATCCTTGTGCATCCTCTTATAGCGTCTTCGACCAGTCACAAGACCATGAAAGCAGGGCAGCGGTCAGTGTTGTAGGACTCGTCTGTAATGTATGTAAGGCAATACAAGACGACATACTAGGTACAAATGAGAGGGATTATCAATACTATTTATTTAATTTTTTTTTTGGATTAGACTCCGCTCCGCTGGCGCCACACAGCCTTCGGCCAGCTCAAAAAACCAAAAATATCTGTCGCAGGGGAGTGGGGCGTGAATTTCAAAAAGAACACAATTGCGTTGGCTGTAGGGTCGGCCATTGGTCTGAGCAACGGCGCTTGGGCGGCGGAAGAAGCCGCCAAGATGGAGATCGCTCCCATCACCGTAACCGGTGAAAAGATCGACCGCAGCCTCGAAAAAACCCAGTCCAGCGTCGTGGTCGTCACCGACAAGAACCTGCGTGAGCACGGCGACAAGGACCTGGTGGATGTGTTTGCCCGTACGCCCGGCGTCTATAGCCAGGCCGGCAACGAGAACTGGGGTATCCGTGGCGTGCCGGTGTCCGGTTTCGACGACCAGGGCCCGGCGACCCTCAACGGTGCGGTATCGGTGTATGTCGACGGCGCGGTGCAACCGAACCGCGCGCTGACCTTAAGCCCGGTCCCGCTCTGGGATGCCGAGCAGGTCGAGGTTTTCCTTGGCCCGCAATCCACCACCCAAGGCCGTAACTCCCTGGCCGGCGCGGTGGTGATCCGCACCAAGAACCCAACCTTCGAACCGAGCTTCTCGGCCCAGACCAACGTGGGCAACTACGGTGAGCACGGCGCGGCCGTGGCCGGTGGCGGGGCCATCGTCGATGACAAGATCGCCGGGCGTATCGCCGTGGATTATGGCGAAGGTGACGGCTACATCCGCAACACCGCGCTCAATGAAGACGCCAACCCGCGTCGCACCAGCAACGTGCGCGGCAAATTGCTGATCCTGCCCAATGACGACACCGATGTCCTGCTGACCTACGCCCACAGCGAACACCGCCAGGGCGACCGTTCGACCATGCGCGTCAATGGCAAGCCGAGCTATTACGACATCTCGTCCAACACCGAGGCTTTCGACAACCTCAAGCAGGACACCCTCAGCGCCAAGGTGGATTATCGTCTGAACGATGCCTGGTCGTTGACGAGCATGACCGCCAATACCAGTACGGACTACAGCAACCGTCTGGACTTTGACCAAAATGCGGTGGACAACGAGGTCGTTCTGCGTAAGCAAGACGGTAACCTGTTCAGTCAGGAGCTGCGCCTGAACTACGCTTCGGACACGGTGAAGAGTTTCGTCGGTGCCTACTATGGGCGTAACACCAACAATTTCCACGATCGGTTGTTGTTCGATAACGCGCTGTTCGGCACGGTCAAGGGCGATACCACGATCGAGAACAAGGCCGTGTTCGGTGAAGTCAACTGGACGTTCGCACCGCGCTGGACCTTGATCACCGGCCTGCGTTATGACCATGAGACGAACGACACCGACGTCAAGCAGGATGATTTTTCCGAGCCGGCCAAAGTCAATAAGTCGTTTGATGCCGTACTGCCGAAGCTCGGCATTGACTATGAGCTGGCCACGGACCAATACCTCGGTTTCATGGTGCAGAAAGGTTATCGCGGTGGCGGCGTCAACCTGCGCTCTGGTAGCGGCCACCAGGCCTACGACCCGGAATACACCACCAACTACGAGCTGTCCTACCGTGGGTCGTTCTTCGACAAGACCCTGCGTACCCGCGCCAACCTGTACTACACCGACTGGAAAGACCAGCAGGTCAGTGTGCGGCAGGCCGGTAGCTCCGTCATCGATGTCTTCAACGCTGGTCGCAGTGACATCAAGGGTCTGGAGGTCTTCGTCGAGAAAGATATCTCCGAACAACTGACCTTGAACGTCGGTGGTGCCGTTACCGATAGCAAATACAAGGACTTCGTCACGGGTAGTGGCCAGGACATGAGCGGCGAGTCGTTCCTTTCCGCGCCCAAATACAAGGTGTCGGTGGGCGGCGTCTATCGCTTCGACGACCGTCTGATATTCGGTACGGATGTTGTCTACCAGAGCACCGCACCGTCGGAATATGAATTCGATGCCAACGGCAAAGTCACCGGCGAGCGCCGCAGCGACAACTACGTGCTCGTGAACTTCAACACCGAATACAAAGTCACCAAGAACGTCGCGGTCTCCGCCTACGTGAAAAACGCGTTCGACAAGGAATACGTCACCAACAACCGCAGCGACGACATCATCGATGTTGGTGCACCGCGCACGGTGGGTATGGTCCTGCGCTACGACATGTAAACCCATGGGCGCGGGGAGGCAATCTCCCCGCGCCTGTCCTGCAACGTTTCGGATGTTTGTTTCCAGGCTGTTCGTTCCCTTCCAAACCCAGCCTCCATGGAGGAAATCATGAGTGCTTTTTCGAATGTCACAGCAGGTGGCGCGCAACAGCTACGCCTGTTGCACACCGGTCTGTCGAGTCCCTACTGCCTCGATTCGACGCCGCTGCTGGAGCGTCAGCAACAGCAGGAATCCAACGCTCGCAGTTACCCGCGACGCATTCCCCTGGTGCTTGAAAGGGCCCATGGCATTTATGTGCAGGACAGCCGGGGGCAAGTGTTCGTCGATTGCCTGGCCGGTGCCGGGACCCTAGCGCTGGGGCACAACCATCCGGTGATCGTCGAAGCCATCACCCAGGTCATGGCGGCCGGTGTGCCGATGCATACCCTGGACCTCATGACACCGGTGAAGGACGCATTCGTCCAAGAGATTTTCGCTTGCCTGCCCAGCGAGTTCGCTCGACACGCACGCATTCAGTTCTGCGGCCCGAGTGGGGCCGATGCGGTCGAGGCCGCGCTCAAGTTGACCCGTACCGCCACGGGGCGGCATTCCGTCCTGGCGTTCGAAGGGGCTTATCACGGGATGACCCTGGGCACGCTGGCCATCAGCGGCAACCTGTCGCCCAAGAATGCCCTCGGTGCGTTGATGCCCGGGGTACAGCGCCTGCCGTTCCCTCATGATTATCGTTGCCCGTTCGGGGTGGCCGGCGATCAAGCGGTCACGTTGAACGTTCGCTACCTCGAGCACTTGCTCAACGACCCGGAGAGTGGGGTGACCGCACCCGCGGCGATGATCCTGGAACCGATCCAGGGCGAGGGTGGGGTGATCGCCGCGCCGGATCGCTGGCTGCAGGAACTGCGCCGGTTGACCCAGGCCCACGGCATTCCGCTGATCGTCGACGAGATCCAGTGCGGCATTGCCCGCAGCGGGCGGATGTTCGGCTTCGAGCAATCGGGGATCACGCCGGATGTCATCACCCTGTCCAAAGCCATCGGTGGCGGGCTGCCGCTGTCGGTGATGGTTTACCACGAGTCGCTGGACGTCTGGCAGCCGGGTGCTCACGCGGGCACGTTCCGTGGCAATCAGTTGGCAATGGCGGCGGGTACCGCGACCTTGCGTTTCATTCGTGATCAAGGCTTGGTCCAGCACGCTGAAACGATGGGCGCTCACCTGCAAAAACACTTGCAGGCACTGCAAAGTGAGTTCGCCTGGATCGGCGATGTGCGTGGGCGCGGCCTGATGCTCGGCATGGAAATCGTCGACCCGCAAGGTACTCCAGACGTACAGGGTCATCCGCCGGTGGACACGGCCCGGGCCAAGGCTTTCCAGCAGGCGTGCCTGAAGCACGGATTGATCGTCGAGCTGGGCGGCCGTCACGGCGCGACCGTGCGCTTGCTGCCGCCGTTGATCATCACCGAGCAGGAAATCGATTTTGTGGCGCAAATCCTGTTCCAGGCTGCAAGCACGATCAACGAGCGTCCCGCCGGCTGATCCTCTGGTTCGGGCCAGCGTCCGGTTTGGACGCTGGCTCGGACCGACATGTACTCAATAGTCCCAGAAGGCCGCTACCCAGCGAAAGGCGTCACCGTTGACCGCCACCCGGCCAACGGAGGGGAACGGCAGGTGAGTAGCGACCAGCAGCTCGCCGGATGCCGCCGCTTCTTGCATGAGGCGGACCCGAACACGGACCGATTCTTCTGGGTCATGTTCAAAACCGTTCTGCCAATCGGGATGGTCGAAGGCGACCGGGAACAAGGCATCGCCGGCGAACGTCAAGCGCTCCTCGCCGGACGTTACGTGGACCACGCTGTGCCCTGGGGTATGGCCGCCGGTGCGCTTGACCACCACGCCCGGGGCGACCTCGTAGGTTTCCTCGAAGGTGCGCAGTTTGTCGTGGTAGTCGTTCATGAATTGCGCGGCGGTGGCGCGCAGTACGTCCGGTACCGGCGAGGGCATGGAGGTGAGGGTGAAATCCGGCTCGGCCCAGAACGCCACCTCGGTCGCGGCCACGTGGATCCGCAGGTCTGGACGCAGCCGGCTCTTCACCTCATCGACCAGCAGCCCGCCAATGTGGTCCATGTGCATGTGGGTAATCACCACGTCGGTCACCGACCCCAGGTCGATACCGGCGGCGGCCAGGCGCTTGGGAAACTGCCCGGCGCGCGGGAAGCCGGGGAATTGGCCGCCGAGCCCGGCATCGACGAGAATAGTCTGCTCGCCGCTGCGCACCACCAGCACGTTCAACGCCCAATCGAAGGCGTCCGGGCCCAGGAACATTTCCTTGAACCAGGCCGCGCGGGCGGCTGGATCGGCATTGGTGGACATCGTCGAGGTCGGCAGCGGCAGTACCCCATCGCTGACCACCAGCACGTCGATCTCGCCAATCTTCAGGGCGTAGCGCGAAGGGACCAACTCCTCGTACGAGGTCACGTGCAAGCTCATGGTTGAATCCGGATGCATTCCATCCTGGGCGGCAGGGGCGTTCAAATGCGTGGTCATGGTCGTTCTCCGATGGCTTGGGTCAAGGCTTGGGCGAGCACCGCCTCTCTCGGCATGAGAAAGGGGTGTCGCTGGAGAATGAGTCTGCATCCCGTCGAACCGCGCTCGATACCATACGTGGGTATGTTGCGCAGGCGCTTTAGCGTGATTGACCCCAGCAAAAGGTATGGGCATTCAGTGAGCCGGGGTGAGGGCGGCACAGGCGCTATGGATGCAAACTGACCCGCCACCATCGCGAGCAAGCTCGCTCCCACAGGGGATCTGTAGTGTTCATGAATGTTGCATTCAGCTCAGGGCCAAAGGGTCTGGATGTGTTCATGAGCTTTGCATTCACCACAGGACCCTTGTGGGAGCGAGCTTGCTCGCGATGGCGATCGCCCATTCACCACAGGCCGCTCAGCCCTAACGCTTGCACTCCAAGCCAACCCAATTCCCTGTGGCGAGGGAGCTTGCTCCCGCTGGCCTGCGAAGCGGGCCCTCAGTCTGTCTACAGCACCGCATTGGTTGGTTTACGACTGCTGCGCAGCCGAGCGGGAGCAAGCTCCCTCGCCACGGGGGCAGCGTTGTCTGGGCTGGCGCCATCGCGAGCAAGCTCGCTCCCACAGCAGGCTTATGCGGGGTCGTTCCAGCGCTTGAACCACCAGCGCAGCCGGGAGATGGGTTTGCCCTCGGCGTCCAGGGGCCGGCCGTCGTCGGCGTAGGCCTGGGCCGGTTCCAGCAGTTGGCCGTTGAGGTAGCAGGCTTCGACCGCCAGATTGCCGTTGGGGTGCAGGCGGCGATAGCGGCCATCGCGCACGCCGTCGCGATAGACCTCCGCTTCAGCCAGTTGCCCGTCGGGGAAGTAGTTGTTCGCCTCACCGTGCAACAACCCGCGGCGATACGTGGCCTGGCGTTGCAAGCCGCCTTCGGCTGCGTAAAAGCTCGCCACGCCCTGCAACTTCCCCTTTACGAACGGCAAGACCGCCGAGACCTTGCCGTTAGGGTGATACAGGGTGCTGGTGCCTTGCAGTTCACCTTGGCTGTAGTTGAGTTTCGCTTGCGGGCGTTGGGCTTCTTCGATGTGCAGCGGGCCGTCGAGCCGGCCATCGACCAGTTGCCCGTCCAGCCGGCTGTCGCCGCGTTCCAGGTCCAGTCTTTTCGTGGTCATCGTTGCGTTCCCATCAGTTGACCTTCACCAGGCCACCCTTGATGGTCAGCATGCCGCCGCCGTCCACGGTCTGTTCGGCTGCCGCTTTGTTCACCAGGCTGATGCCAGCGTCGTTGGTGAGGGTGGTGCCAGCCTTGTTCTCCAATGACGTCCCGGCCTGGTTGCTCAGGGCCGTGCCGGCTTTCTGGCTGATGGAGGTGCTGGCCTCGGCCGCCAGGTCTGCGCCGCTCTTGATGGCGAAGCTGCCGCCGCTTTGCAAGGTCAGGGTGCCGCTGACCTTGATGGTCAGGTTGCCGTCCACGGTCAGGCTGTAGTTGCCGGTGACCTTCTGGTCGTAGTTGCCACCGGTGCTGTGGGTCTGGTCCGAGCCCACGGTGACGGTGCGGGTGTCCTTCACGTCGAGGCTGTCGCTGCCGGTCTGGATGGTCACGCTGCGCTTGCCCTTCTCCAGGGTGACGGTTTCGTCGCCGTCCTTCACCGTGCGGGTGCGGGCGTTCTGCACCGTGAGGGTCTCGTCGTGGCCGACGGTGGCAGTGGTGTCGTTGAGCACGTTGATGTTGAAGTCTTTCTGAGCCTGGAGAAACACCTCTTCGGCGTCCTTCTTGTCTTCGAAGCGCAGCTCGTTGAAACCGCCGCCGCCCTTGGACGAGTTGGTCTTGATCCCGGATTGGGTCTGGTTCGCCGGCAGCGCATAGGGCAGGGCATTGTCGCCGTTGTACACGCAACCGGTGACCAGGGGCCGATCCGGGTCGCCGTCGATGAAGGTCACGATGACTTCCTGGCCGATGCGCGGCACGAACTGCATGCCGAAGCCCTTGCCGCTCCAGGGCAAGACCACACGCACCCAGCAGGAGGAGGTCTCGTCGTTCTTGCCGGTGCGGTCCCAGGGGAACTGCAACTTGATCCGGCCGTATTCATCGGTCCAGATTTCTTCGCCGGCCTTGCCCACCACCACGGCCGTCTGGGTGTGCATGCACGGTTTTGGCGTGATGCGGGCCGGTCGATAAACCGTGGCCTTGGGGATCGCTTCGAAGCGGTTGCGATAGCTATCGTGGCTGGCTTCATGGCTGACCGACGTCACCACCCAATCGATATTCAACGTCGTGTCTTCATGGCCGGCGAGGGTGAACCAATACCCCGGCACCAGCCAGCGGCAATCGCTTTCGCCAACGAAACGTTTCTCCTGGCTGCGCAGCCCGTCCACCCGCTGTTTGGTCAGCGCATCGCCCTGGGCCTTGGCGGTGTAGCCGCCCGGATGTTCGTACATCGAACTTGGCCCGGCCACGGCTTCGGCCTGGCTGAAGAGCGAGGTGGTCGGCGTGGTGAACTCATAATCGGTGGCCTGGTACACCCCGGCCACCGCTTGCAGGCACACCTGCCCTGAACGGATGCCGTGCAGTTCCCGCTCACCCATTTTTTGCCCGAGATAGTTCACCGTCGGCCCATTGGGGATGGGCGCGAAGGCGTCGTTGCTGTCGGCCAGAACCAGCGTGTGCTTGCCGTCTTCATGGCTGAAGAACCAGAAAATCCCGTCTTCCTCCATCAGGCGTGAGACGAAGACCAGGTCGGTTTCGCCGTACTGCACGCAGTATTCGCGAGGGGTGTAGCTACCGGTGAGCTTGAGTTGGAAATCGGTGAAGCCGTGGGCCTTGAAAATCGTCGTGACGATGTCCGACGTGGCGAGGTTCTGGAACACTCGGTTGTTGCTGGCCAGGCTCAGCCACCAAAGCCATGGCCGGAGCAAAAGTTGATAGCGCTCGGCGGTAGCATCGGCCGGTAGTTGGCGAATCTCGGCCACCAGCCAATCCAGCGGGCGCAGCAAGGCGTCCTTGTGCAGCGTCGTGGTGACATGGCTGGCGACGGCCGTGGTGAGGTCCAGCGAGGCGCCGTCGTTGATGCCGGTGAGGATATGCGAGCCCAAGGCATTGAGGCGTTCTTCGCCGGACAGTGCCTCAGGGTACAGCGCCGACAGCGAGCTGGCACTGAGGGAAAGGGTGGTGTTGCTGTCGGTGGAGCGGGGCATCAAGCGTCCTCGGCAGGGCGTGAAAAACGGCGACCGTTGTCGTTCAGCTCGTCACATCGAAAAGGATGGGGCGATGATCGGGGCCGGACATATCGAACACATGGGCAAGTCCGGAGATGTCGACCGGCACGACCTTCACGTCCACCGATGCCAGCACCCAGTCGAGAATGCCGCCCTTGCTCTGGGTCTGCTGGCCGTTCCAGCACTCATAGGCAAGCCCCGCCGTATCGAGCTGCCCTACGTTTTGATAATCCAGGTTCAGGTCACCTGTCGCGACCCATTTCCCGCCCAGGGCTGTGCAGGATTTCAGTTGGCTCTTGGTCACGCCGTTCTGGCCAGACTTGAAGTGCGCAAGGAACACGTAGCCGGTATAGCCCTTCACACCGTTGGCCTCCACCGCAATCAGGTCCCTGTTCAGGGTAAACAGACTGCCTTGGCTGATCACTTGCAATTGCTCAAAGCTTTTGACCATGACGATGTAGGCGTTCGAGTAGCCGCCCGTAAACGCATAGACACTGTAATTCTTATAGATGGCCGCCAGGTTCGAGCGGTAGTTGTCGATTTGTGCCGAATGTATTTCACACAAGAACACGATGTCCGCATCCCAGTAGTTACTGGAGCAGCAGTTGTAGAGAAAGATGTCTACTTGGGTTTGCTTTTCCAGGGTGGAAGACTTGCCGTTTTTTTCAACGTTGAAGCTACCGATTCGCATGAGCCTGCTCCTTACTCAAGTACCCACTCCGCCAACTTCCCCGTCACCTGCGTCATCAACACATTCTCGACATCCCGTGCCCCCGCCGCGCTGCACTTGGCCAACACAGCCTTGACGATTCCCGCATCGAATTCGAACTGCTTGCCCGTCGCCGCCTTATAGCGCCCGCGCAATTTCTCCAACTTCGCCAACACAATCCCTTCCAGCGTCGCTTCATCCAGCGGCCGGTACGCCACCACCGTCATGCGCGCCAAAAACGCCGGGCGAAACGCTTGCAGCAGCACCTTGTGCAAGGCTTCGTTGAAGGCGTCGCTGCCCAGTTGCGCCACTGGCGTGTCCAAAAGCAGTTCGGCGCCGACGTTGCTGGTGGCGAGCATCACGGTGTTCTTGAAATCCACCACCAGGCCGGTGCCGTCTTCCATCAGGCCTTTGTCGAAAACGTTGTAGAAAGCTTCGAGCACGTCCGGGTGGGCCTTCTCGATTTCATCCAGCAACACCACGGAATAGGGTTTGCGCCGCACCGCTTCGGTGAGCACGCCGCCGCTGCCGTAGCCGACGTAGCCGGGCGGGGCGCCTTTGAGTTGGCTGACGGTGTGGGCTTCCTGATACTCCGAGAGGTTGATGCTGATCAGGTTGCGCTCACCGCCGTACAAGGCATCGGCCAGGGCGTAGGCGGTTTCGGTCTTGCCCACGCCAGTGGGGCCCACCAGCAGGAACACGCCGACCGGTTTCTGCGGGTCGGTAAGGCCGGCGCGGTAGGCTTGCAGGCGTTGGGCGATGGTGTTCAGCGCCGTGCCCTGGCCCATGACTCGCTGGCCCATGCGCTGGCCGAGGGTGCGCACGGCATGGGCTTCATCGGCGAGCATCTTGCCCACGGGGATACCGGTCCATCCGGCGATCACGGCGGCGACGGTCTTGCTGTCCACCTGTTCGGGCACCAGCGGATCGTCCTGGCGAATGGCATCCAGGCCCGCCTCCAGGCGCAGCAGTTCGGCGGCCAGGTGATCAATGCGATTATCGATCTCGGTGTCGGCTTTTTCACTGTCGGCGCGTTCGCTCAGGGCGAGCAGTTCGCGCCGGGTGTCGAGCAGTTCGCGCACGGCTTCGCGCTCTTCGCCCCAGCGGATTTCCAGCTCGCGGATGGCCTGCACGTTGCTGGTCGATTCGCTTTCCAGCAAGGTGATGCGCTCGCGATGATCCAGACCGGTGGCCTGTTCCCGGCGCAGGCGTTCGACTTCATCCTTGAGGCTGTTCTGCCGGTGGCGCAGGCTTTCCAGCGGCGGCGGCACGTCGTGCTGGCCGAGGGCAACCCGGGCGCAGGCGGTGTCGAGCACGCTGATGGCCTTGTCCGGCAACTGGCGCCCGGAGATGTAGCGGTGGGACAGCTTCACCGCCTCGTGGATGGCAGCGTCCAACACCTGCACGCCGTGGTGCTGTTCCAGTTTGCTCGCCACGCCCCGGAGCATTTCCACGGCGGTGAGTTCGTCCGGCTCCTCGACTTGAACCAGTTGGAAGCGGCGGGCCAGGGCCGGGTCTTTCTCGAAGTATTTCTTGTATTCCAGCCAGGTGGTGGCGGCCAGGGTGCGCAGTTCGCCCCGGGCCAGGGCTGGCTTGAGCAGATTGGCCGCGTCGCTGCCGCCCTCCGCACCGCCGGCGCCGATCAGCGTATGGGCCTCGTCGATGAATAGGATGATCGGCTTTTCGGCGCTGCGTACCGCGTCGATCACGCCCTTGAGGCGCTGCTCGAACTCGCCCTTGACCCCGGCGCCGGCCTGCAACAGGCCCAGGTCGAGTACGCGCAGGGTGACTTCCTGCAACGACGGCGGCACATCCCCGGCGGCGATGCGCAGGGCCAGGCCTTCCACCACGGCGGTCTTGCCGACGCCGGGCGCGCCCACCAGGATCGGGTTGTTCTGCCGGCGCCTGAGGAGGATGTCGATGCACTGGCGGATCTCGCCGTCGCGGCCGACGATGGGGTCGATGCGGCCGTTGCGGGCGTCGGCGGTCAGGTCCTGGGTGTACTGGTCCAGCACCGGGTCCTGTTTCTGGGGGACCTCGCCGGGTTTGGCCGTGCGCACGCCACCGACATGTTCACGGGAGCTTTCGGTCCATTCCAATAGATGGGCGCGCAGGGCATCGCGGGGAATACGCAGCAACGACGAGGCGCTGTTGAGCAACAGGCTGCGGCGCTCGTCACGGTCCAGCAGGGCCAGCAGCAACAGCCCCGAGCGGATGCTGTCCAGGCCCAGCACACTGGCCTGGACCACGGCATCTTCCAGCAGGCCGATGGTTTGCGCCGACAGGGCGGGCGTACGGGTGCTGCCGGATTTGAACAGGTCCAGGGCCTTGTTGGTTTCGGCGGCCACCGCGTCACGTTCCAGGCCGAAGCGCGGCAGCAGGCAGGCGAAGTCACCGCCCTCGATGTCGAGCAACTCCAATAACAAGTGTTCGATTTCCACGTAATGGTGGCTGCGCTGCAGGCAGCGTTGTGCCGCCCGTTCCAGGGCGCGGCGGTTGTCCGGGTTGAGGCGTCCGATCAGGCTGGCCAGTTCCATTTCAGGCGATCTCCGGCTGGCGAAGGCGAGTTTCGATCCGTTGCACGGCGAGGGTTGGCTGGCGTTGCAGGCCACCGTTCCAGTTCAACCGTGGCGCGGCCTGACGGCTCAGTTGCAGTGGGCCGGCGCCGCGGATCAGCAGCGCCAGGGTGCAATCCAGGTCAGGGCCGAAATACAAGGCAAAAAGGCTGGCGAGCAACGGATGGGCTTCCCCGGTGGGCAGCAATCCACTGGCCTGGGCCGTGCTCAGCGGGCCGAGAGTCAGGCGCACGCCGGCATGTTCGTCCCAGACCCGAGTGCCGGCCACGGCGTTGCGACCCAGGCGCAGGTTGCGCCCACCCGGTTGCAAGCGGCTACGGCTGGCCGGCGGGATCTCACGCCAGCCACCTGCGTAGGCGCTCAGCTCCACGGGCAAGCCGAACTGTTCACGGACAATCGCCGCGAACCCCTCCAGGGAGCGCCGGCCATCGGCATACAGCGCGGTGCAGGCCAGGACCGCCGAGTCAGGTGCGGCCTGGCGTTCCTGCAAGGCCTTGGGCAACAGGCCGGTCAACGCGCGCAGTTGCGCGTGTACGGCGGACGCGCCTGGCGCCGTGAAACCGAGGGCGATGCGATGTTTGCGCATCACCTTGTACAGCAGGCTGAGCAGGCGATGCTGGAACAGGTCGAGGAATTCCGCCGGGGCGTGGTCCTTCGCCCGCGCCCGTTGTTGTAGCCATTCCTGGTAGGCGTAGGGCAGCGGACCGTCCGGGCCACCGAGGCCGAAGATCGGTGTGGTCAACGTGGGCGGCAGACCGGGTTCCTGGCCCAGGCTCTCCACTTCACTGGCGGCGAACAGCGGCGTCAACGGCCCACGCAGGCGCAAGGCTTCGGCATGCGGCGCGGTGCCGCTGCCCAGGGGTTCGGCCTGGGGATGTTCGCGTTCGAGCAACAGCAAGGCCTGGAGCCATTCGAAGCGTTGCGGGTCGCGCCGCAACCGTTCGCTCAGGTTCAGAGCACCAGGGGTTTGCCGGCTTGGGGTTGCCATGTCTTCACCTCCTTGTCGGACTGGACCAGCACGGTGCGCACGAAGCGATTGGCGGTGGCGTAAAGGGAAAAGAACTGCGCCAGCACCCCGGAGAACAGCACCGCGCTGCTGCCGACGAAGTGTTGCGGATCCAGTTGCAGGCGCACCTCCAGGCCGTTTCGCCAACCGCGCCAGGCGTCTTCGCCAACATGGGCGATGACCCGATCGCAGCCCAGTCCCGCAACCCCTCCGATCTGACGGTGAGCACTGGCCTCATCCCGCAGGTTGTGTAACTCGAGAATCTCGCGCAGTGCGTCGAGTGCCTGGGGGCCTTCGACCAGTGACAGATGGTTGAGGGTCAGTTGCGACACCAGCCGCCAGCGCGATTCACCGTCCAGGCGCGGCAGGCTTTGCGGGCTGGGTGGGTTGCGCAGGCGCGCCCAGGCCACCGGCCCCGGGCGCTCGAAACCCAGGGGCGTGCCGGCCGGCAGGCTTTGGGCCAGGTGGCGGTTGGTGCACAGCAGTTCGGCGGTGAGGCTGTAGTCGCGAGTGTCGGCCAGCGGGTCGAACTGGGTGTCCACCAGGCTGATCATCAAGTCGGTGCCCAGTCGGTTCGGGCTCATGCCGCTGACCCGGCGCGCATGCCAGTAGCAAGTTTGCTCGTTGCCATGCTGGCTGCCGTAATAGGCCGGCACTTTGCGCACACCCTGGCTGGAGATGGCGCGCATGCCCCGGATGCTGTGGATCTCGACGCTGTTTTCCCGATGACTGTCGGCCACCAGCCGGTACTCGCTACGGGTGCCGTCCGGGCGCAGCGGTTCGGACGTGCGGGGAAACAGGTTGATCACCGGCGTGCAGCCCAAGGCGATGTCGCTGGCCTGGAGCGGCAGGCGACTGCTGGGTGCGCGGTCGAATACGATGTACAGGTACAAGGACTGGCTGTCACTGGTGGCGCCGGCCAGGGGCAGGTCGAAGAAGCTGAATTTATCCGGAAAGGCAAAGTATTCGGCCAGCAGGCGCATGCCCGGGTGCACGCCGTCTTCGTCTGGCAGCAAGACCTGGTCGCTGGCGAAGCCGACGATCTGCGGCAGGCCAGCCAACGGTTCCGGCACGCTTCCCGGCGCGCCGGCCAAGACCTTGATGGCGTGAGCGCCCAGCAGATCGTACAGCCCGGCGTTGATCATCGGTGACGCCGCCAGGTGCACCCGCAGCGAGTCGATCCCCAGCGTTGACCACTGGCTTTCCCCCAGGCAACGCAATTCCAGGCGCAAGGCCGAGCGGGCCTGGACCACGCCGGTCAATGCCTGGGCTTCATCGCTGCCCAGCAGCAAGGCTTCGCTGACCTGTACCGGCCACAAATGGACAGCGGCGGTGGTGCGAAAGTGAATGCTCTGGCCTTTGTCGGTGGTGACGAACAGCGGCGTATCGCGGGGCAGCGGATAGCCCTCGTTCAAGTTGCCTTTGCTCGGGTCGGGTTCGAACTGCACGATGGCGCACGACGGCAAGGGCCGCATGGCCAGCGGGTAAAGCTGTTCGAGCAGGGCATCGCTGAATTCGGCGTAGTCGTCGTCCAGCCGCCGTTGCAAGCGCGCGGCCAGCAGGGCGAATCCTTCCAGCAGGCGCTCGACATGGGGGTCGGGGCACTCGCCGGGGGACAGCTCCAGGCGCCGGGCGACCTTGGGATAACGCTCGGCGAACAGGTTCCCGGCATGACGCAACCAGGTCAGTTCGCGTTGGTAATAGTCCAGCAGTTGCGGGTCAATCGAGTCGCTCATGGCGCACCTCAAGGCCGTCGCCGGCGTGCTCGATGACAAAGGCCACGGGCCAGGCATGCACGTCGCCGCGCAGCTCGCCCGACAGCCGTATGCACAGTTGCTGCGGATGGCCCGGCACCGGGCAGACCTCGATCTCGCCCAGGCGCAGGCGCGGTTCGAAGTGGGTGATGGCCTGGCGGATTTCCCGGGTCAGTTGCCGCCGGTCATCGCTGCGTTGCTGTTGCAGCGCGGTCCAGTCGGCGATGCCGTAGTCGAGGATGCTCGGGGGTTCGGTCAGCGCCCGTGGGCCGCGACGGGTATTGAACAGGCGCGACAGCTCGGCATGCACCGAGTCTTGCAGCGCCCGTCGGTCGAACGCCCGCCCGGTATCGTCCGCCAGGCTGGCCAGGCGTTCGAACAGGGGCGGGCGCAGCCCGAAGCCAGCCATGGGCACGGCTTCCTTACTTGGTCATTTTGTTGGCGGCCAGGTCCCAGGTCGTGCCGGCCGTGCCTTCCTTGGTGCCGTCGTCTTTCTGTGCGGTGAGCTCCCATTTGATCTTGGTGAAATTCAGCGACAGGGTTTCCACGGGTTTACCGCCGGTGCCGCCGCTGACACTGACGTTGGACAGCACGACATTGGTCAGGGTATAGACGATGAAGGGCATGATCTGGCCGCTGCCTTCGGCGGCGTTGCGGCCGATGGTGACGACGGCTTGCGGGATGGGCTTGCCGGCGCAGCAATATTCGTTGAGCGACGGGGTGGAGCTGTCGATGAATTTGGTCAGGGTGAATTCGCCGATGTGGGGCCGGCCGGAGGTGCGCTCCGAGTTGCTGACGTCGTTGGTGACCTGCATGGCCACGTTATGGCTGTAGGACATGACCTCGATCTTGTCCGTGAACCCCTCCAGCAGGCTGTCGCCCTTGATGTCGCCGCCGAGGTCGAGAATGATTGCATCCATTGTGTGGAACTCCTGAAGAAGACGAATGAGATGTTCAATGCCGGACCTGTGGCGAGGGGATTCATCCCCGCTGGGCTGCGCAGCAGCCCCCTAAGCAGTCAGCTCAATCTGCCTGACACACCGGGTTGCTGGTATTCAGGGCCGCTTCGCGCCCCAACGGGGATAAATCCCCTCGCCACAACAAGCGTTCTCGCCAAGGTTTTATTGGTCAGGCAGCTACCGGTGGTGGCAACGTCGCCACCAGGCGGATCGAGGCGGTCAACTCCTCCAATTGGAAGTGCGGCCGCAGGAACACCGTGGCCTTGTAGGCGCCAGGCTTGCCGGCCACCTCGGTGACGTCCACCCGGGCTTCGCGCAACGGATACTGCGCCTTGATCTCTTGCGGCGCGTTGTCGTTGATCAGCACGTAGTCGGCGATCCAGTTGTTGAGGTAGGTCTGTACGTTGTCGCGGGTCATGAAGCTGCCGACCTTGTCTCGCATGATCACCTTCAGGTAATGGGCGAAACGCGAAGCCGCGAGCACATACGGCAACATCGCCGAGATCCGCGCGTTGGCGTTGGCCTCGTTGGTGTTGTAGACCTTGGCCTTGTTGGTGGTCTGGCCGCCAAAGAACACCGCCACGTCGCTGTTTTTCTTGTGGCACAGGGAGATGAATCCCAGGTCGTTGAGTTCTTTTTCACGGCGGTCGGTGATCGCCACTTCGGTCGGGCATTTGAGCGACAGGTCGCCGGAACTGGTGCGGAAGGTATGGGCCGGCAAGCCTTCGACTGCGCCCCCGCCCTCGGCCCCGCGAATCGCCGCGCACCAGCCATATTTGGCGAAGGCTTCGGTGATGCGTTGCGCCAGCGTCCAGGCGGCGTTGCCCCACAAGTATTTGCTGTGGTCGGTGCCGTTGACGTCTTCGACGTAGTTGATGCCTTCCACCGGCAACGTGTCCGGGCCGTAGGGCAGGCGCAGCAGGAAGTGCGGCAGCACCAGGGACACGTAGCGCGAGTCTTCGCTTTCGCGGAAGGCGCGCCACTTGATCAGTTCCTGGCTCTCGAAGATCTTCGACAGGTCCCGGGGGATCGCCAGTTCGGTGAAGCTGGTCATGTCGAACAACCGCGGACTGGCAGCGGCAATGAACGGGGCGTGCGCGGCGGCGGCGACGTTCGAGAGTTTTTCCAGCAGGCCGATGTCCTGCGGATGCCGGCCAAAGGTGTAGTCACCCACCAGCAGGCTGAACGGGTGGCCGCCGAAGGTGCCGTATTCTTCTTCGTAGATTTTCTTGAACAGCGCGCTCTGGTCAAATTCGACGGCTTTTTCCAGGTCGTTCTGCAGTTCTTTCTGGGTGACGTTGAGCAGGCGCAATTTCAGCCGGGTGCTGGTTTCGGTGTTCTGCACCAGCAGGTGCAGCCCGCGCCAGGAGGCTTCGAGCTTCTGCAGTTCGGGATGGTGCAGCACTTCGTTGAGCTGGGCGCTGATCAACTGGTCGATCTGGCTGATGCGGTCATTGATCATCGCCACGGTGTCCTTGTCGATGGCCATGCCTTCGTCGAGGACCTGGGTAGCGAATTCGGCCAGCATGTCGCGGGCGTAGTCTTGCTGGCTGTCGTCGTGGGCCATGCGGCCTTCGGCGATGATCTTGTCCAGCAGGGACAGGGTCTGGGTCGTGCTCTCGCTGGTTTGAGCGCTGGATGAAGCAGGCATGGCTTTATCTCCCTTGAATGAGGCGCGCGATCAGGCCTGTGGCTCGGCCGGGGCAGGATCATCGTTGGCGGCGACGGTCGGCAGCTCTGGCGTCGCGTCCTGGGGCCGGGCCGATTTGATCTCCTGCAGGCCTTCGGTATTGGCGATCACGTCACGCAGCAATTTGTCCAGGTCGTCGTTGCCGTCGAGCTTGGTCAGCAAGTCCCGCAGGCGTTGGCGCGCTTCGAACAAACGGCGCAACGGCGTGACCTGCTCCACGACCTTCACCGGGTCGAAGTCGTCGATGTGGCGGAAGTTGAGCTCGATGTTGAGCTTGCTGTCGTCGCCGCTGAGGGTGTTGTTCACCTGCAGCGTGGCGCGGGGGGAGATGGAGGCGAGCACCTCGTTGAAATTGTCCCGATCGATTTCCGTGAAACGCCGCTCGTTGAGCTTGGGCAGCGGGTCCAACGGCTTGCCCGAGAGGTCGGCCAGAATGCCGACGACCAGTGGCAATTCTTTTTTCTCGATGGCGTTGCCAATTTCCACGTCGTAGGTGATCTGGACGCGGGGAGGGCGGACTCTGTCGAGCTTGTGCTGGGTACTTTCTGCCATGGCGGCCGACTCCGATGCATGTGTGGGAGCAATGCATCGGGAGTCCCGCTCATCGCATTCCCTTGCTGATCCGCAGGTTGCAAATGGGCGGCAGAAAACCTGTCATTCCCTTGACGAACCTGGTCCATTCAACCGTGTGGGTCGAACTATCCAAGACGCTAGAACAGGTCTATAAAAAAGCAAGCAAAAACAATTTTTGACCGCTGAGAAAAGGAAGATTCATTTTGCGTGGGTTTTTTTATGGATTTTTTTTGAGCCTGGCACTCTCCGGTTGCTCGCTCTTCGCCCCCAGTGTCGACCTCGACAGCTTGACCCTGGACGTCGCTTCCGGCGCCAACGACGACACGCCGATCGCGGTGGATTTCATCGCGGTGAACGACCCGGACCTGCTCAAGCAGCTGTCGGGCATCACCGCCAGCCAATGGTTCGCCGAGCGCGAACAGTTCCAGCGCGACTATCGTCAACTCATGTCGGTGTGGGGGCTGGAGTTGGTTCCGGGGCAGTTCATCGACCGTCAACCCTTCCCGTTGGAGGGCCGGCGCGCCGCTGGACTTTTAGTCTTCGCCAGCTATAACACTCCCGGAGCCCACCGGCTTCGGCTGGACGATCAGCGCAAGGCCTGGCTGAAGTTCGACAGTCGCGAGATGACCCTGGTCAACGATGGCCAGCGCGATGACAGCCAGCCTTGAGTGAACCGCGGGCCGCCTTGCGCGGCGACATTGGAATGTCGAAGGGAGTCGTATGAGTCTGTTACCTGACGCGGTGTGCTGGCATGAGGGCATGCAATTGCTGCCCCAGCATTTTCAATTGCAAGGGTTGCGCGCCGAGGCCTTGGCTGCGCATTTCGCCGGGGCTTGCAACCCTTGGTTCTGGGGCGTCAGCCAGTTGGAAGTCGACCCGTCGGCCCTCAGCGCCGGCCAGGTTCGACTGCTGCAATTGCAAGGTACTTTGCCGGACGGTTTGCCGGTCAATCTGCAGGCGGGCGTCGGGCCGACCTTGGAGCTGGACATCAGCGAGGCCATCGATAAGACCGACGACGCCACCGTGACCGTTTACCTGGCTGTCAGCCCGTTGTGGCGCGCCGGCCAACTGCTGCCGCTGAAGGGGCGCATGCAATCGGTGGTCGGTGAAGCGCTGCCAGACCTCACGAGCGGCGAGTTTCCCGAGTCAATCACCGTCTGGCGACCGAACCCGAGGCTGTGCACGCAACTGAGCAAGGCCGATTCGATCTGCCTGCCGCTGCTGCGCATCCGCAAGGAGGGCGGCGGTTTCTGGCGCGTGCCGTACACGCCGCCGACGCCGGTCCTGTTGCCGGAGTCGGTCCTCGGTCGGCGGGTCGCCGGGGTGTGCGCCAGGGCTCGGGAAAAATGCATGTTCCTCGCCGGTCGCTTGCGCCAGGCCCAGGCGGCTGGCAACCAGGACGACGCCATGGAAATCCGCCGGCAATTGACCGCCTTGTGGGCGCGCTTGCCGGAAGTCGAAGGGGCGTTGACCACCCGGGTGGCGACGCCCCAGGCACTCTACGGGCTGCTGCTGGGGCTGGCCGGGAGCTGGTCGGCCCTCGATCCGCTGGCAGGCGTCCCGGCCTTCGCGCCGCTGGATTTTCTCGAGTTGCAGCGTGGTTACGAGCCGCTGCTCGACTGGCTGGAAACCACCCTGGAGCTGGTCCGCGCCGGCTATCGCAGCCTGGCCTTCGAGCGCAACGAGCAGGTCTTCTCGATCCAATTGCCGGACGACCAACCGGATCAACGCCTGGTGATCGGCCTGCGCATGCCCAACGGCGCCAGCGAGCAAGCGGCGGCCGACTGGTTGCGCGGGGCGATCATCGCGTCGGCACGGCACGTCCCGCTGCTGAGCCGGCAACGCATGAGCGGTTTGCCCCACCAGGCCATGAGCCGCAACGAACAGGTGGCCTACAGCGTCGGCGACGACACCCGTCTGTTCGTGGTGGCCGCCAGCGGGCAATGGTTCGACGGGCAATTGCCGCTGCACATTGTGGCCCCGGCATCGGCCCAGGCCAGCAGCCCGTGGCAGGTGGTGTTGTTCGTGGCGCAAGCCGGTGAAAGTGCCTGATCGCAGAGGGGAGTCGTATGCCAGACGGAAGTGGCGGGGCGGTTCGGAGTCTGCATGAGGCGCCGCTGAGCAGCGCTTTTCGCCAGGCCTGGCTGAAGTGGTCCCAGGAATGGCAGGACTTGCCCAAGGACAGCGACCCTGCGGTGTTGGTCAATCGGGTGGTGGAGTTTTCCGGGCGCAGTGCCCAGCGTCTGTGGCGGGTAGCCTTCGCCACTGTCGGCGATGCGGCCACCGAGCAGGTCAAGGCGCTGGTCTATGCCTTCGTGGCGTTGGTGGACGAAACCCTGCTGTTCAGCCCCTGGCCTGGGCAATTGGCTTGGCAGCAACACCCCCTCGAATCGCGCATGTACGCCAGTCGCCAGGCCGGCGAACGCTTGCCGGCGGCGATCAAGAAATTGCTGGATGAGCAGATGCCCGGCACCCGGGACCTGGCGAATGTCTACCTGCAATGCCTGATCCTCGGGTTCCAGGGGCGATTGCGTGGCGAACCCGGCCAGCTCCAGCAGGCCAAATGGCGCGGGGCGCTGTTCACCTTCGCCTGGCAACACGAGGCCGATTATGTCGATGTCAGCCAGCGCCTGGCGCTGTCTTCGGCGGTGCCGCCGGTGCGGATGCCGGTGCAGCAGTCGTTGCCGGACGGCTTGCGGCTGGGGTTGGCGATCCTGGCGATGGTGTTGTTGCTCACCGGCCTGGGGCAGGTGTTCTGGCGTGACATTCGCCTGGAGCTCGAACCCGTGCTGCAACTGGGCGAGTCGGTGGTCCAGGAGCAGGACTCATGAGCTTGTTCAGTCTCGTTGCCCTGGTGTTGCTCGCCGTTGTCGTGATGCTGTTGATTGCGGCCCTGGTCTGGTGGCTGCGGACCCAGGGCGGGGCGGCGATCCGCAGTTTCTATGGGGCGGTGCGCCACATGGAGCAGGAGCAGGGCACTCGCGACCGCTATCAGATGCCCTGGCTGATGATGCTCGGCAACGAGACCGACGGTGCCCAGTTATGCGCCCAGTGGCGCTTGCAACCGACCGAGAAGGCGGCCTGGTTCGGGCGCTGGTTTTGCGATGCCGACGGCGCGGCCTTGGTGGTGCCCCAGGCGCTGTTTCTGCCCGATGAGGGCATGAACCGGCAACGGGGCAATTGGTGGCGCCTGCTCGGGCTGATGTTGCGCTTGCGCAGCAAGCGGCCATTGGATGCGGTGATCTGGACCGTGCCGTTCAGCACCCTCGATGACATCGAACACACCACCGAGCTGAGCCTCAAGGTCCGGCGCTGTTTCATCGACCTGTTGCAACGCTTCGGCCTCAGCCTGCCGGTGTATGTGGTGATCACCGGGATGGAAGAACTGCCCGGGTTCCAGGAACTGGTCAGCGCGCTGCCCGCCGAGGCGCGCGAGTCGATGCTGGGCTGGTCGTCGCCGTATTTGCCGGACGCGGCGTGGCAGTCGCAGTGGAGTGACCAGGCCCTGGACCAAGTCAACGCCGCGCTGTCGCAGTCGATCATCGAGATCGGTGCGCTGTCGGGGCAACTGAGTACCGATCTTTATGGCTTGCCGGAGCGTTTCGAAGGCTTGCGGCGGGCTTTGCAGATCCTGCTGGAGCCGGTATTCCAGGGCAATGCCCAAGGCGAGGCGCCGCGTTTTCGTGGGGTGTATTTCACCGCCAGCCAGGCACCTTCCCTCAGCGGCGACGGGTTCACCGCCTCTGACAACGCCCAGCGGCAAACCGTGTTCGCCCGGCAGTTGTGGTCGCGGCGATTGGTGGCCGAACGGGGCCTGGCCCAGCCGGTGCCACGGCTGTTGCGCTTGCGCCAACGCGGGCATCGGTGGGTCGCGGTGGTGGCAATGGTGGTAGGGCTGGTATGGCTGGGGAGCATGGTCTGGGTCTGGCACGATTCAGTGGAGGAAGCCGAGGGGCTGTCGCGGTTGATCCTCAGCGCCCATAAGAACCACCTCGTGGTTGACGCTGACGAGCCGCAACTGGAGCCGACCCGGCACAACGTGCAGAACTATTGGAACGTGTTGGAAAAAGCCCCGCGCTGGCGCTTCGTCTCGGTGGTCTTTCCGACTTCGTGGTTCTCTTCCGTGGACACGCAACTGGAGAATGGCTTGCGCCTGACCGCCCGGCATCATTGGATATTGCCGCTGCGGGACCTGCTCAACTCAGACCTGGAACAACTCAAGTCCATCCGTAACACCGAGCGGCGGGGCAACGTCGAGAGCGAAGACCCGGCGCAATGGCAGAGCTACGTGAAAGCCAAGGCGCTGGTGGACCTGGCGGTACGCCTGGAACAGCACAACCAACTGTTCAGCCAGGTGGTGAACGATCCCAAGGCGCCTCTGGACGAACTGGTGCAACTGAGCAACACCGCCTTGTCCCTGGGCCTCAACACCGGCACCTTGAGCCGCGCACATTTCTACAACCGGGTGCTGTTCGACGCCCAGAACAGCGACTTGAAAGGGCTGGATCTGAACGCTGCTCGCCCAGTGATCTCCGATAATTTCACCGGCCTGATGCAGCGCTGGCTGGACCATTACTTCCTGGCGGACAACTTCGTGCGCCAGGCCGGTTACCTCAAGCTGCACCTGCAACGGCTGGAGGCCGGCAGTGGCAACTCCTTGAGTGAACTTGAAGACCTGATGGCGCTGATCGACGATTTACAGACGTTGGTCAGCTTGACCAATTCCGCCTGGGGTCGAGGCAAGGGCCAGGACCTGGTGCCCGGTTACAGCCAGATGCTCGACAAGGTCAGCCACAGCGCTTTGCTGGGGCCGGATATCGAACAGGACCTGGAGAGCCAGGCGGCGAAGTTGCAGCAGAGTTTTCGTGATCAGTGGATTGTCCAGACCGGTTCCCGGGACAACCTGTTGGTGCAACAGGGCAGCGGCCTGCTGGTCTTGCAAGACCATGTCACGGCGCTGGACGGTGCGGTGCAGGCACTGTTCAAGCGCGATTTCGTGGCGTTGGCGATGCAGAAGGATCCGTCGGACAGCAACCCCGATGCGATGGGCCAGGGCGATGGCAGCGATGACTTCAGCGTCGCCCTGAACTACTTCGCCAGCTACAAGAGCTATGCCAGTGAGGAGCTGCCGCGCATTCCGCCGGATTACCGTGACGCGCTGATGCAGGCCGCCGAAGGTGCCGCGGCGCGGGCCATGTGGCTGAGCCTGGACGAAAGCGACGCGTCATTGCCCGGCATGGGCTTCAATGTGCAGACGGCCCAGGCCGTGGCACTGCAAAAAGCCTTCATGGATGTGCACCGCGGCGACCTGGCGATCCGCTTCCAGCGTCTGCTCAATCGCCGGGCCTTGGCGCAGATCAAGAGTGGCCTGGACGAAATCGATGCCCAGCCGCTGTTCAGCCAGCGGGCCGATATCCAACGCTGGGACGGTTCGAAGAACTTCGGCTTGCAGCTCTACGGTGCCAGCGATCCACAAGACTTGAAGCTGAGCCTGAGCCAGCAATTCGGCGTGATGCTGCAGGCCGCCGAGCAGCGAATGCCTGCCTTGGAATGGCTGATCGTCCAGCAGGACAACCTGTCGGCCCTGGAGCACGACCAGGTGGCGCGCTTCATGGCCCTCAACGACGAATTGCTCAAGTACAAGAACCAGAACCCGGCCAGCTCGGCGGCCCAGCTGGAGCAATTGGTGAGCCGCGACTTTATCGCCATGGACACCGCGTCCTGCGCGCAGATCTTGCAGACCGCCAGCCTGCCCAGCGGGCGCGGTGACCTGGCCCAGCGCACGATTGCCTTGCAGCAGGGCGCCCTGCAGCGCTGCCTGTACTTGCAGCAGGACCAGGCGGCGACCGCCTGGAATGACCTGGCCAACTATTTCAATCAATACCTGGCCGGGCGCTTTCCGTTTGCCCAGGATGTGCGGGCTAGCGATGCCGACCCGGCGCGGGTCCAACACTTGCTGGCGTTGATCGACTCACGCCTGCCCCTGGCCCAGGCCGGGTTGGCGTTGAGTCAGACGCCGGAGCGGCTCGCGGCCGAGGATTTCCTCAACCGTTTGAAACAGGCCGGTACTTGGCTCGGACCGCTGTTCGTACGGGACAAGAGCGGCATTCTTGGCGTGGAGATGGACGTGCGCTGGCGGACCGATCGTGATGAGGAACGCGGCGCCGACCAGGTGATCGCCTGGGGCCTGAACGCCGGCAACCAGCAGATCCGCTACCCCGGCGGTGGCCAGCAGAACCTGCGGTGGATGGTGGGTCAGCCCGTGAGCCTGACCTTGCGCTGGGCCCGTAACGGTTACCAGCGTCCGGCCAACGACCCCTTGCAACCGAACCTGGTGGTGCGCGACCTGGAGGCGGGCTGGGAATACCAAGGGCCTTGGTCATTGCTGCGGTTGATGCGCAACCAGGCGTCAGCCCAGCGCCAGCCGAACGTCGACTACACCGATTTTCCCCTGGCCCTGCAATTGCCAGTCACCGCCCAGACCCAGGCGCGCACGGCGGAGCGGACCCTGATGTTCGTGCGCCTGTCGTTGATGAGCCAGGGCTCCAAGCTGCCGTTGTCGATCCCGCCGCTGCCGACGCGGGCCCCCCGTTCACCCTTCATGGCGACCTCATCGAGCCCCGCCATCGCCACCCGTGAGGAGGGCCTGTGAGCTTGCCGATATCGCCTTTGCCGGAACGGGTCACTCAGTTGCTTGAGCCGATCAGCGCCGAATCGCCCTGTGGCCAGGACCTGCGCTACGAACCGGAATACGATCAGTTGCGCGAATTGCGTCGGGAGGACGACACCAGCCTGCCCACCGGCGTGTGGCAATCTTCGATCAAGCGTGCCCTGTGGCCGGACCTGGAGCGGCTCGCGAGCACGCTGCTGCTGGAGCGCAGCAAGGACCTGATGATCAGCGCCTGGCTGGGGGAGGCCTGGCTGCACATGGCCGGGCTGGAGGGATTGCCGGGCAGCCTGGCGCTGGTGGCGGGGCTGTGCGAGCGCTATCCGGAGCAGTTGCACCCCCAAGCTGACGAAGGCGACCAGTCGTGGCGGGTGATTCCGCTGGAGTGGCTGGCCCGTCGCTACAGCGAAGTGCTACTGACGCGGGTGCCATTGCTCGATGGCCGGGACCCGACGTTCGCCAGTTTCTGCCTGGACGACTGGCAACGCTTGCAGCGCCAGCAGGTATTGGTCAACGACAGCAAGAACGCCAAGGCCTCGGCGGAAGCGGCGCGCAACGATCACAAGAAACTCAGCGAACTGATTCGCGGCACACCCTTGTCGTTCTGGTTGCATCGCCAGGGCAGCCTGATGTTGAGCCTGCAGCACCTGCAACGGCTCGAAGCCTGGAGCGACGCTTACCTGGGCAACCTGGCGCCGGGTTACAAAGCCTTGCAGGACGTGATGCAGGCGTTGCTGACATTGGTAGAGGAGTTCATCGCGATGCACCCACAGCAACCCACCGTCGTGCCGGTGCAAACGGACCCGGCGGCTACGTCACCGACATCCCAGCCACCGGCGGCAGTGGCCCAGGTCTTCCAGGAGCCGGCCAATCGTGAAGAGGCCTACCGACAGTTGCTGGTGATCGCCGGTTACCTGGCCCGCACCGAGCCCCACAGCCCGGTGCCCTACCTGATCCGGCGCGGGGTGGAGTGGGGCAACAAGCCGCTGAGCGAGCTGTTGGGTGAACTGATCAGTGCCGATGCCGAGTCCCGGCGGTTGTGGACCCTGCTAGGGGTGCTTTAAGGCTGCGGGTCGGGTAGCGGCACCGGCGTCAGCACCGGTTTGCCGGAAAAGAATGCGTTCAGGTTCTGGCCCACCAGCTCCACCGTGTCCCGCGTCGCTTCTGGCGACAGGCCGGCCACATGGGGTGTCAGCACAACGTTGGGCAAGTGTTTCAACGCGTCTGGCACTTCGGGTTCGTGGTCGAACACGTCCAGGGCGGCTCCGGCGATCCGTCGATGTTCCAGGGCGTGGATCAGGTCGGTGGTGGCGACCACGCTGGCGCGAGCGATGTTCACCAGGAAACCATGGGGGCCCAGGGCATCAAGGGCCTGTTTGTTGATCAATTGCCGGGTGTCCAGGCCGCCGGGCGTGGCGACGATCAGAAAGTCCGAGACCCGGGCCAGTTCCGTGGGCGTGGCGCAGAAGGTGTACGGCACGTCGTTGCGCATCCGCCGATTGTGGTAGCTGACGTTCATGTCGAAGCCGAGGGCGGCCCGCTTGGCGATCGCCATGCCCACCGCGCCCAGGCCCAGCACACCCAGGCGCTTGCCGGCCAGGGAGGGGCGCATGACCTTGGCCCACTCGCCCCGGCGCACACTCGCGTCGGCCCGGGGAATGTCACGCACCAGCGCCAGCAGCAGCGCCATGGCATGGTCGGCCACCGACGACGCGTTGACCCCGGCGCCGTTGGTCACCACGAGGCCCCGGTTGCGTGCGGCTTGCAGGTCTACCTGCTCGTAGCCGGCGCCGATCACGCAGATGATCTGCAGGCTGGGCAGGGCGGCGATTTCTTCCGCCGTCAAACCCAGGGGGCCGCGGGTCAGCACTGCGCTGAAGCGTTCACCGTGTTCGAAGATCGCGGTCTTGCGTTCGGCCGGCGTGGGCGCCAATTCCAAGTGGTAACCCTGCCGCTCGAGAATCGGCAGGTATTCATTGACGGTTTCAACCAGTACCAGAACGGTTGCGGTCATGCTGGGCTCCTGTGGGCGCTTTGTCGAACATCAGGTATTCAACCTGATTGTAGGAGTCGGGGGCAGGGGGAGCTTGGGCTTTTTGGATTCATTTTTGGATCCTCTTGTCTGTGGGAGCAAAGCTTGCTCGCGAGGCGATGGCACATCCAGCATGAATGTCGGCTGATCCTCCGCTATCGCGAGCAGGCTCGCTCCCACAGGGAAGACAGGAAGACAGGGAAATACGGGGACCATTTTTATGACAGCCATCTGATCCGCATAACCGCTCCTCAGCTAAGTCTTTGCTTCTGCTCGCTAATCCCGGAGAATCGCGCCCCTGTTTCGGCCAGGGCGCTGCCTGTCGGGGTTTTCCGACTCGTCCTGGCCGGGTGCATGTGACCGGAAAGCGGAGATCCGACCGGATGAATGATCAGGCCAATAGCGTCGAAGAGCGCTTTGAAACGACAGTCCCAGCCACCCTCAGCCAATGGAGTCGCCACGACACCACCTGGATGCTGGGTCTGTTTGGCACCGCCATCGGTGCAGGCACTCTGTTCTTACCGATCAACGCGGGCCTGGGCGGTTTTTGGCCGCTGCTGATCCTGGCGTTGCTGGCGTTCCCCATGACGTTTTATGCCCACCGGGGCCTGACCCGTTTCGTGTTGTCCGGTCGTGATGGCGCGGACATCACTGAAGTGGTTGAGGAGCATTTCGGTCTCAAGGCCGGCGCGCTGATCACGCTTTTGTACTTCTTTGCCATTTTCCCGATCCTGCTGATTTACAGCGTGGCGCTGACCAACACGGTGGGCAGTTTCCTGGAGCATCAGTTGCACATCCAGCCGCCCCCTCGGGTCGTGCTGTCCCTGGTGCTGATCCTGGGCCTGCTGGCGGTGGTCCGCTGCGGCGAGCAGGCGATCGTCAAGGCCATGAGCCTGATGGTCTATCCGTTCATCGTGGCGCTGCTATTTCTTGCGGTGTTCCTGATTCCCCACTGGAGCGGCGGCATCCTGACCACGGCGTCGACGCCGCCTGCACCTTCGGCGTTGTTGCATACCTTGTGGCTGGCAATCCCGGTGATGGTGTTCTCGTTCAACCATTCGCCGATTATCTCGGCGTTTGCGGTGGACCAGAAACGTCGCTATGGCGATAACGCCGAGGAACGCAGTTCGCAGATCCTGTCGCGCGCCCATGTGCTGATGGTGGTGATGGTGTTGTTCTTCGTGTTCAGCTGCGTGCTGACCCTGACCCCGGCGCAACTGGCCGAGGCCAAGGCGCAGAACCTGTCGATCCTGTCGTACCTGGCCAACCACTTCAGCAACCCGACCATCGCCTTTGCCGCGCCGCTGATTGCGTTTGTTGCCATCTCCAAATCGTTCCTGGGGCACTACATCGGCGCCAGCGAAGGCCTCAAGGGCCTGATCGTCAAGAGCGGCCGCCGCCCGGCCCCCAAGACCCTGGACCGCCTCACCGCAGTGTTCATGCTGGTGGTGTGCTGGATCGTCGCCACCCTCAACCCGAGCATCCTGGGCATGATCGAAACCCTGGGCGGCCCGGTTATCGCGGCCATCCTGTTCCTGATGCCGATGTATGCCATCCGCAAAGTCCCGGCCATGGCCCGCTATCGCGGTCAGGCTTCCAATGTCTTTGTGATGTTGGTGGGGTTGGTGGCGATTACCGCGCTGGTCTATTCCTTCCTGGCGTGACCTGTTTTTTTGTGGGAGCGAGCCTGCTCGCGAAGGCGGTGTCACAGTCGATGAAGATGTTGGATGGGCCGGCCTCTTCGCGAGCAAGCCCGCTCCCACAGGTTTTGCGGTGTATATGAATTTTGTGTTCGCTGAAAATCCAATGTGGGAGCGAGCCTGCTCGCGATAGCGGTGGCTCGCCGGGCATCGAAATAAACAAGCCATAAAAAAACGCCGCCCCTCGCAAGAAGGGCGGCGTTTTTAGTCGGGCGTTTTAAGCGTTAGGCTTGAACGACCGGGATGTTGGCGTTTGCCGCCGCTTCACGGAACTCGGCGATCTGATCGAAGCTCAGGTAGCGGTACACGTCCGCTGCCATGCTGTCGATCTTGCCGGCGTATTCCATGTACTCCTCGACGGTCGGCAGGCGACCCAGGATCGACGCAACGGACGCCAGTTCGGCCGAAGCCAGGTAGACGTTCGCGCCGTCACCCAGACGGTTCGGGAAGTTACGGGTCGATGTCGACACCACGGTGGAGTTCGGCTCGACGCGTGCCTGGTTACCCATGCACAGCGAGCAGCCTGGCATTTCCATCCGTGCACCGGCCTTGCCGTAGATGCCGTAGTAGCCTTCTTCGGTGAGCTGGTGAGCGTCCATCTTGGTCGGTGGCGACAGCCACAGACGGGTTGGCAGCTGGCCCTTGACCTGCTCCAGCAGCTTACCGGCAGCGCGGAAGTGACCGATGTTGGTCATGCACGAACCGATGAACACTTCGTCGATCTTCTCGCCAGCAACGCTGGACAGCAGACGGGCGTCGTCCGGATCGTTCGGCGCGCAGAGCACAGGCTCGCTGATGTCGGCCAGGTCGATTTCGATGACTTCGGCGTATTCGGCGTCGGCATCGGCTTCCATCAGTTGCGGGTTGGCGATCCAGGCTTCCATCGCTTGGGCACGACGTTCCAGGGTACGTGCATCACCGTAGCCTTCGCCGATCATCCAGCGCAGCAGGGTGATGTTCGATTGCAGGTACTCGGTGATCGACTCTTTCGACAGCTTGATGGTGCAACCGGCAGCCGAACGTTCGGCCGAGGCGTCGGACAGTTCGAAAGCCTGTTCCAGGGTCAAGCCTTCCAGGCCTTCGATTTCCAGGATGCGGCCGGAGAAGGCGTTTTTCTTGCCTTTCTTCTCGACGGTCAGCAGACCGTTCTGGATGGCGAAGTACGGAATGGCATGAACCAGGTCACGCAGGGTGATGCCAGGTTTCATCTTGCCTTTGAAGCGCACCAGGATCGATTCCGGCATGTCCAGCGGCATGACGCCAGTGGCAGCGGCGAACGCGACCAGGCCGGAACCGGCCGGGAACGAGATGCCCATCGGGAAACGGGTGTGGGAGTCACCGCCGGTACCCACGGTGTCTGGCAGCAGCATGCGGTTCAGCCACGAGTGGATGATGCCGTCGCCCGGACGCAGGGAAACGCCGCCGCGGGTCATGATGAAGTCAGGCAGGGTGTGGTGGGTGGTCACGTCGATCGGCTTCGGATAGGCCGCGGTGTGGCAGAAGGACTGCATCACCAGGTCAGCCGAGAAGCCCAGGCACGCCAGGTCTTTCAGTTCGTCACGGGTCATTGGACCGGTGGTGTCCTGGGAACCCACGGTGGTCATTTTCGGTTCGCAGTAGGTGCCAGGGCGCACGCCTTGGCCTTCTGCCAGACCGCAGGCCTTGCCAACCATCTTCTGCGCCAGGGTGAAACCCTTGGTGCTTTCAGCCGGTGCTTCAGGCTTCTTGAACAGGTCGAACGCTGGCAGACCCAGTTCGGCGCGAGCCTTCTCGGTCAGGCCACGGCCAATGATCAGTGGAATACGGCCGCCAGCGCGGACTTCATCCAACAGCACCGGGGTCTTCATTTCGAAGGTGGTGATGACTTCGTCGGTACCGTGCTTGCAGACCTTGCCGGCATGTGGGTACAGGTCGATCACGTCGCCCATGTTCATGTTCGACACGTCGAACTCGATAGGCAGTGCGCCGGCATCTTCCATGGTGTTGTAGAAGATCGGAGCGATCTTGCTGCCGAAGCAGAAACCGCCAGCACGCTTGTTCGGCACGTAAGGAATGTCGTCACCGAAGAACCACAGCACCGAGTTGGTGGCCGATTTACGCGAGGAGCCGGTACCGACCACGTCGCCGACGTAGGCGATCGGGAAGCCCTGGCCGCGCATTTCTTCGATCTGCTTCATCGGGCCGGTCTTGCCTTGCTCGTCCGGAACGATGCCGTCACGGGCCATTTTCAGCATGGCCAGGGCGTGCAGCGGGATGTCCGGGCGGGACCAGGCGTCCGGGGCAGGGGACAGGTCGTCGGTGTTGGTTTCGCCGGTGACCTTGAACACGCGCAGGCTGATCTTGTCGGCCAGCACCGGGCGCTTCTTGAACCACTCGCCGTCAGCCCAGGATTGCAGCACGGCCTTGGCGTGAACGTTGCCGTTCTTGGCTTTTTCAGCCACGTCGTGGAAGGCATCGAACATCAGCAGGGTGTGCTTGAGTTCTTCGGCGGCGACTGGCGCCAGCTCGGCGTCGTCCAGCAGCTCCACCAGGGTCACGATGTTGTAGCCGCCCTGCATGGTGCCGAGCAGTTCGACGGCACGCTTCTTGTCCAGCAGAGGGGATTGGGCCTGGCCCTTGGCCAGGGCGGACAGGAAACCGGCCTTGACGTAGGCGGCTTCGTCGACTCCAGGCGGAACGCGATTGGTGATCAGGTCAACGAGGAAAGCTTCTTCGCCAGCCGGAGGATTTTTCAGCAGCTCGATCAGGCCTGCGGTTTGTTCGGCGTTAAGCGGCTGGGGAACGATACCCAGGGCTGCACGCTCTTCGATATGTTTGCGGTAGGCTTCAAGCACAGTTATTACCCTCATCAGTGGTCCCAAATGGGTGTCCGGGACGCTCATCCAGAAACTCACGGCACTCATGCGCGTCAGGGGGCTTTTTGGGCCTCCACGCCAGAGTTGCCGGAGTTCCTCACAGAAGCTGCTTTCAAAGTTTTACGCCTGCAGAACGGGAGCTGATGAGGGTTGGCGTTGGGCTTTCCCCGCTGGAAATACCCTTCGCCAACACCGCTCTGAAGGAACGACTGTGCTCGTGACGCTTTGAAAACAGCTTCTAACGGACATTGGCGCCTTAAAAGGCTGGCTGATTCTACGGGAAAAAAAAATTAAAGGTAAGTTGGGCCGGGAAGTTTGAGGGGTGATCAATCTTAGACAAAGGGCTAACATGCGGGCCTGTCCTGTTTTTGCGTGTGCGTTTCCTTATGCCCAACCAGCTCATCAAGACCCCTTGCGTCGGCCTTTGCTCCACTGTCTATGGTGACCTGGTGTGCCGTGGCTGCAAGCGGTTCCACCATGAAGTGATCCACTGGAACGGCTACAACGAGGAGGAAAAACGCGCGGTGTGGATGCGGCTCGAACAGCTGTTGGTGCAGGTGATGGTGGCCAAGTTGGAGGTTTTCGACCCCGGATTGCTGCGCCAGCAACTGGAATCACGCAAGATCCGCTTCGTGCCGCATCAGTCGCAATACTGCTGGGCCTATCAGTTGATCGCCCGGGGCGCGCGGGTGATCAATAACCTGGAAGCCTACGGCATGGTGTTGATGCCGGAATTTCGCGATTGGGAACTGCCGGACCTGCGCGATGCCATTGATCGGGAGTTTTTCCTTCTGTCCGAAGCCCACTACCAGCGTTACATCGCGCCGGGGTTCCTGAAGGATGCGATTGGCGGCTGACCACCAGCCATTTGTGCATAGGAGCTTTTGTGCCAGGGCGCTTTGTGGCGAGGGAGCTTGCTCCCGCTGGGACGGTCCGACGCCTCGGGCGCAGCGGCCCTCGCTCTTGACCTGGAAAATTTCCTGGCCCTGACAAATCCAGGCGTCTGCTGCGCAGCCGAGCGGGAGCAAGCTCCCTCGCCACAAAAGCAGGCTGGATCAGCCACAGCGTTCATCTCATTCCTTGACCGCCAACTCCACCAGATGATCCTCCACCTCCTGGGGCTTGAGCACCAGCACATCGCTTTCCAGCGTGTCAAGCACAGCCTCGGCGGTGTTGCCGATCAGCACCCCGGACAACCCCGAGCGGGCCACGGTGCCAATGACCGTCACCGCCGCCTGCAGCTTGCGCGCCATGTATGGAATCAAGACGTCCGCCGGGCCTTCTTCGATGTGCAGATGCTGGTCGTCGATGTCGAATTCGGCCTGGAACGCCCGGCATTGCTCGCGGTAGCGGGCCTCGATGGTTTCCTTGAGCTGGAACGTCGGGTCGGCGGACGAGAGCATTGGCGAGGGGTGGGCGCTGATCACATGCAGGTGCGCCTTGGCGAGGAGGGCGATGTCGTAGCCATGGTCGATGATGGTGGAATGCAGGTGGCGATGCTCGCCGTCGGCATTGCCAACATCGACGGCGGCGAGGATCACCTTGTCTTTCCAGGAACCGGCGGTTTTCACCAGCAGCACCGGGGTTGGGCAATGGCGTAGCAGTTTCCAGTCCGCCGGGGTCAGCAGGGCCTTTTTCAATGGGCTGTCGGGGAAATGCTGTTTGATCACCAACCCGCAACCTTCAGCCTGTTGCACGTCGATAATGGTTTCGTAGAGGCTTTCGTTCCAGGCTTGCTCGGTGGTGACGCTGTAGCCGTCGGCCAGCAATGCGCTCTTGAGCACGCCGAGCAGGCCGGCATGGTCATGTTTTCTGTCGCACACCAACAAGTGCAGGTGGGCCTGAGTCACCCCGGCGATCAGTTTGGCGCGTTTGAGCGCCAGGCTTTCCGCATGTTCGGGTTCGATGACCACCAGGATGCTGCGAATGGCTTGCATGATCGGCGTTCTCCTGAAATGAAAAGGCTGGCGTTGCTCAACTATAGTTCTTGTGGGGCAGTCTAGTTGTTGTGGGGCAGTCTAGTGGTTGTGGGTGTGACGTCGACTTGATGCATATCAACGGCGGTGGCTGGTGGTCTGGGGGCAGGCCGGTATAATCGGCGCCCTTCGCTCGACTACCTTTGCCCGTGAGCCCCATGAATCTTCCCGAAATCCACGAATTCCTTGGTTGCCGCACTCCCGATGCCTGGGTCCAGGCCGCGCTGGCCGACCAGGAAACGTTGCTGATCGACCACAAGAACTGCGAATTCAAGGCGGCCAGCACCGCCCTGAGCCTGATCGCCAAATACCATTCCCACGTCGACCTGATCAACCTGATGTCGCGCCTGGCCCGGGAAGAGCTGGTGCACCACGAGCAAGTCATGCGCCTGATGAAAAAGCGCAAGATCGGCTTGCGCCAGCTCTCCGCCGGCCGTTATGCCTCGGGGCTGCGCAAGGTGGTACGCAGCCACGAGCCGGTCAAGCTGGTAGACACCCTCGTCGTCGGCGCCTTCATCGAAGCCCGCAGTTGCGAGCGTTTCGAGGCCCTGGTGCCGCACCTGGACGAGGAGTTGGGCAAGTTCTACTTCGGTTTGCTGAAAAGCGAAGCGCGGCATTTCCAGGGATACCTGAAACTGGCTTACCAGTATGGCGATGCCAAGGACATTGCCCAGGTGATCGACAAGGTCCGTGAGGCCGAGCGGGAACTGATCGAATCGCCGGATGTGGAATTTCGCTTCCACAGTGGTGTGCCTGCGGCATAGGGCTGTTTGTCCTGACGCCATCGTCGGAACGCCGCCCGGAGCAAGCTCGCTCCCACAGGGAAATTTGGGTAAGGCACCAATATATTTGCAACGCCACAGAACAGTGTGGGAGCGGGCTTGCTCGCGAATGCGTCAGGTCAGTTGAATGAATGCTGGCTGACCCACCGCCATCGCGAGCAAGCCCGCTCCCACAGGGGGTGGGTTTCCCAAATCCAGTGGGAGCGAGCTTGCTCCGGGCGGCGTTCCGACGATGAGGCTTTCTGCAGCGCTGCCTCTCAACCAGTCAAACCCAGGCGTTCATGCCATTGGGCAATCGACTCTTCGGGGTAGACCTCGAACTGCTGGTCGCCCTTATGCGCCTCGACCTCTACCCACGGAGCCCTGGACCCGAGCATCAAGTGGGTATGCTCCGGCGGTACCGGCAGCGGCGTGTCGATGGCTGAAGCGAACGGGTGCACCAGCTCCGGCCATTCGGGGCTGAACAGCCACAGCCCCGATCCACACAGGGAACAGAAATGCCGCTCGGCACTGCTGCGGTGGGCGCGCTTATCGCCGTCGTCCTTTAGCCGCGCATGGTAGATCGAGATGTGCTTGCGACCATGCACCTTCAGGCTTTGGGCTTCGCCCCCCAGGTTGATCGCATAACCGCCGCCGCCCTGGGTCTTGCGGCAGATCGAGCAGTAGCAACGTTGATAAGGATAGGGGTGGGCACAGGCGAGGCTGAACGACACGGCGCCGCAGTGGCAGGATCCTTCTAGCTGCATGGGAACCTCCAGTGGATTGGAAATGGCTCAGTACAGCCTAGACGGTTTGTGTCTTGACAGTTGAATTGAGGGGGCCATGCGACCGCCTTCGCGAGCAAGCCCGCTCCCACAGGGGATCTGTGTCGGTCATAGATTTTTGTCCGCTCTCGGTCAATGTGGGAGCGGGCTTGCTCGCGAAGGCGTCGGTACAGCCAACATCACTTTGGCACCCGCCACAAATACCACGCGGCCGCCGTCCGGTAAGGGCGCCAGGCCAGGCCTATCTCGATCATCTGCTTGCGGCTGGGCTGTTGCGCCAACCCCTTGAGCCGTCGATACCCCTCGCGCACGCCAAAGTCATCGGCCGGCAGGATGTCGGGCCGCTCCAGGCTGTAGATCAGCAGCATTTCCACGGTCCAGCGCCCGACGCCACGCAGGCTGACCAGGCGCTCGATCAACCCTTCGTCTTCCATTGCCCGCGCCGTGGCGTAATCCGGTACCACCCCATCCAGGGCTGCTTGGGCGATACCCTGGATGGTTGCGATCTTGCTGGCGGAAAACCCACAACTGCGCAGTTGCGCAACGTCTGTCGCCAGGATCTGCGTGGGGGAGGGGAAGGTCTGCGCCGGGAACAACGCCAGCAGTCGACCCAGGATCGCATCGCCTGCCTTGGCGTGCAGTTGCTGGTAGGCAATCGCCCGGACCAAGGCTTCATAGGGATCCCGGGCCGGCTTGGGTTGCAGCAGGCAAGGACCGATCGTCTCGACGTGCCGTCGCCAGTCTTCGTCGAGATTGGCCAGGAAGGCGCTGGCGTCGTGGTAGGGCACGGGCATCAGGTATTCATTCTCCGGGGCGCTCAAAACGCCAGGGGCAGCGAAACCTGCACCGCGGCTTTTTCCAGCCGCAACAGAAACGCCTTGCGCGGCTGGCCGCCACCATAGCCGGTCAACGAGCCATCCGCACCGATCACCCGGTGGCAGGGAATGACGATGGCCAGGCGATTCTGCCCGTTGGCCAAGCCCACGGCGCGGCTGGCACCCGGGCTGCCCAGGGCCGTGGCGATGCCGCCGTAGCTGCGGGTTTCGCCGTAGGGAATTTTTTGCAGTTCAGCCCAGACTCGTATGGCGAATGCACTGCCGGGCATGTGCAGCGGGACGGTGAACGTCGTGAGCTTGCCGGCGAAATACTCGGCCAGTTCGGTTTCGATCTGTTGCAGGTGAGTGTTGTGCCCTGGCACGACCGTGCAGCCGTAGCGTTGCTGCAGTTCTTCCAGTTCCTTGGTTAGGGCCGGACGGTCGAGGAATTCCAGCAGCACCAGGCCGCGTCGTTCGGCCATGGCCAGCATCGGCCCCAATGGCGTGGTCAGGCGGGTGAACAACAAGGGTTCGCTGAGGGCCGCGCGGCCCGGCGTGATGTGGAAGGATTTGACGAAGGCGTCGCGAAACCCGCTCAACGATTCATAGCCGGAATCGAACGCTGCATTGTCGATGGAAGTGCCGTCCTTGATACCGCCCAAGGCAATGCCCAGGCGACGGGTGCGCAGGTAGGCGTGAAAAGTCATGCCGAAATGTTGTTTGAACCAGCGGCGCAATTTCAGCGGTTCGATGCCTTGTTCCAGCAGCAAGGCGTCGGTCCAGCGCAGGTCGGGTTCGGCGTCCACCGCCTTGAGCAGGGCTTGGATCCAGTCCGGCGCAATGGCCGCAGCGTCCAGCGGCTTGCAGCGCAGGCAGGCGCGGTAGCCGGCCGACATCGCTTCGTCGGCGTGGGCGAAGAACTCCACGTTCTCCGGTTTCGGCTTGCGCGCGGTGCAACTGGGGCGACAGAAGATGCCGGTGGTCTTGACCGCAGTGAAGAACACCCCCTCGTAGGCGGTGTCTCGTTCGAGCATGGCGCGGACCATCTCGGCATGGGGCGGGAGCAGCGAGTCGTGTAGGTTCATGGAGCAGAGCATAGAACCGCACCCGGGAGGACTCCACCGAAAAATCGACAGTGAATTTTCCGGTTGTTTGTCGGGTGGTCGCGAACAAAAATTGAACCTTCGAGTCTTAAAGGTTCACCCGCTGTTTTTGTCTTTCGGAGACATCATGTCCAAACATAAGAAATCCCTGATTGCCGTTGCTGTCTGTGCCTTGGCGTTCGGTGCCTCGGCCTTGTTGCCGGCCGACCTGTCGCCGATCGGTTCGAGTTATGCCGCGGGCAATGGCGGTGGCAATGGCGGTGGCGGCGGTGGCGGCAATGGCGGTGGTGGCGGTCACGGCGGAGGAAACGGTGGTGGTAATGGCGGCGGCCACGGTGCTGGCATTGGCGGTGGCCAGGGCCATGACAAGTCGGGCGACGCCCGCGGCCTTGGCAAAGGATTGGCCAGCGACCACACCGGCACTCGTACCCGCACCCGGGACCATGGCGTGAGCGGCAAGCACACCGGTGCCACCCGCACCGACCGTACCAGCAAGGCTTCGTTGACGTCGACCATCGCCAAGGACCGTGATACGCGCGGCCTGACCAAGGCGTCGGCGATTTCCACCGCCACGCCAGGCACCCACAACACCAAGGGCCTGACCAACGCGACCAGCTCTTCGATCAAGAACGATCGCTGATCGCCCAAACAAGCCGCGATGCCTGCAAGGTGTCGCGGCTTTTTTTCGTCTGTCAGTTACGCATGACCATCGCGTTCAATATTTCCAGAACACCGGGGTGAACAACACCAGCACCGTCAGGATCTCCAATCGCCCCAGCAGCATGCCGATGGTCAACAGCCATTTTGCTGCATCCGGCAGGGTCGAGAAGTTGCCGGCTGGCCCGATGATGTTGCCCAAGCCCGGGCCTACGTTGCACACCGCGGTCGCGGCGCCGGTCAGGGCGGTGGTCCAATCCAGCCCGATCAGTGCCAGGCCCAGGGCAATGGCGCCGATCGTGATTGCGAAGAAAAACGAAAAGGTCAGCAGTGAGCGAACGATTTCCTCGTCGATGGGATGGTTGTTGTATTTCTTCTGAATCACCGCCCGGGGGTGGATCAGTTGCTTCAAGCTGCCCATCAGCAGAACCTTGGCGACTTGAAAGCGAAAAATTTTCAGGCCCCCAGACGTGGATCCCGAACAGCCTCCCACGAACGTCAGGTAGAAGAACAGCAACAGGGCGAAACTGCCCCACAGCGTGTAGTCACCCAACGCCACGCCCGTGGTCGTGACGACAGAGGTGACATTGACGGCCACGATGCGAACCGCGTCCCACCAACCATGATCACTGTTCAGGCTCAGCCAGGTACCGACCATGAGCCAGGTAACAACCAAAAATCCAATGAAGCCCCGAACCTGTTGATCCTTGAGCAATGCGCGCCTGTTGCCCCGCAGTGTCGCGACATACAACGTAAAGGGCAGCGATCCCGCCATCATGACAACGACTGATACCCAGTGAATGGCCGGTTGCGTCCAGTGCGCCAGGGAAGCGTCGGACGTAGAGAAGCCGCCAGTGGAGATCAAGGACATCGCATGGTTGATCGCCTCGAAGGGGGTCATGCCGGCCAGCCACAGCGCCAAGGTCGCGAAGGCGGTCAGCGCGACATAGATCCAAAGGATGTAGTTGGCCGCGACGTGAGAGCGCGGCGTGACTTTCTCCGACCAGTCCGACGATTCGGTCTGGAACAGCCGCATGCCGCCGACCCGCAGCAGCGGCAGGATTGCCACGGCCATGCCGATAAAGCCGATGCCGCCGAGCCAATGCAGCATTGAGCGCCAGATCAACAGGCCGGGGGATGCCGTATCCAGCCCGGTGAGGATGGTCGAGCCGGTGGTCGTGATGCCCGACATCGTCTCGAAAAATGCATCGGTGTAACTGATGTGCTGGATGAATACCATCGGCAGGGCGGCGAAGGCGCAGACCACCACCCAGCTGGCGGTGGTCAACAGGTACATTTCCCTGGGGCGCATGTGGACATGTTCCGGTCGTCCACGGGCGACCAGGGCGATACCACACACGAAGGTAATCAGGCTCGACCAAAGAAACGCCGACAAGTCATCGTTGCGCTCGTAAAACATCAGCGTGAACAGCGGGATCGCCATGCTGATCGCCAGGGTAATCAGGAAAATCCCGAGGATGAAACCGATGAGACGCAGAACCGCAATCGACATGAGAAACGCCTGATCCATTGAGCCGCACAGTATCGATTTGGTTAATCGGCTACCGCGTAAAGTTTGCGTAAAAAATAGACGGTGACGCTCGATGACAAGGCAGTTTTCTTCAATACCCCCGAAGCGGGCTCCTTTACCTTTGGGACTCGTTCCTGAACTGAAGAAGATATGTGATGAGCTTGATATTTTCCATGGCGACCTTTGCGCTGGTGGCTTCCATTACCCCGGGCCCGGTCAATATCGTCGCCCTCAGCTCCGGGGCCCGCTACGGGTTTCGGGCCACGTTGCGGCATGTGGCCGGCGCTACCCTCGGGTTTGTCCTGCTGTTGGTCTTGATGGGGTTGGGGTTGCATGAAATGTTGCAGCGTTGGCCGGGGCTTACGCGCGTGGTGCAACTGGCGGGTGTGGCCTTCCTGCTGTTCATGGCCTGGAAACTGGCGATGGACAATGGCGAGCTGGGAGGGCGGGACGAGGGGCGTGCGCCGTCGATGCTCTACGGCGCGCTGATGCAATGGCTCAACCCCAAGGCCTGGCTGGCCTGTGTGGCGGGAATGGGCGCGTTCGTCGCCGATGGCGAGGTGCGGCTGGTGTGGCAGTTTGCGGCGATCTACCTGGTGATCTGCTACCTCTCGGTGGGCTGCTGGGCCTACGCCGGGAGTTTCCTGCGCTCATGGCTGGGGAATCCGGCGACCATGCGCCTGTTCAACCGGGCCATGGCGGTGTTGTTGGTGGTGAGTGCGGTGTATCTGTTGTTGCCGTGAGCTGAAGTGGGCGGCAACCCTGGTTTTTAAGAAGCAAGTGCTGTTGTGGCTGCAATCCGCGCTTTAGAGGTGGGAACGCTGTTGTGGCGAGGGAGCTTGCTCCCGCTCGACTGCGCAGCAGTCGCCCAGAATCGAGGGCTACTGCGTAGCCCAGCGGGAGCAATCTCTGGCCACAGGGGGACTCACCCCATTTCCGGGCTGCGGTATCAGCCGCGATATTGCCCGGGCGTCGCCGCCAGGTGTTGCTTGAAGGCGCGCTGGAAATGCGCCTGGTCGGCAAACCCACAGTCCAGCGCCACGTCGGCGATCAGCTTGCCTTCGCGCAATTGGCGCCGGGCAAACTGGATCCGCCGGTTGACCAGGAAGGCGTGGGGCGTCATCCCGTAATGGCGCTTGAAGGCTCGGCTCAGGTAGGACGGCGACAGCTGCGCGGCGGTGCAGATGTCTTCGAGCTTCAAGGCTTCGCTGCAATGGTCATGGATAAATTGCGCCGCACGCATCAGCCCTGGATGACTGCCCCGGTCCGGACGGCCGGCAGGGTTGAGCCGTTGTTGCAGGTCCATGAAAAAAGCCTCGGCGGCGGCGTGCTTGCCGGCCGTGTCGAGTTGCTCGTCCACCAATTGCCCATACAACCGGCCCAACGCGGCAAACAGCTCCGCGTCGCGGCTGTGGGTAGTGGCGAACCCTTGGAAATCGAGGTTTTCGTCAAAGCCGATACGGCGCTGCAGATCCCTGAGCCACTGGGTGTCGACGTACAACATCACGTAGGACCAGGGCTGATCGTCGATCGGGTTGCAGGCATGGACGTCGCCGGGGTTCATCAGCACCACCGTGCCGCTTCCCACCTGGAAACTCGAGCGTTCGTGGATATAGGTACTGCGCCCGGCGGTGATCGCGCCGATGGAGAAGTGATCATGGGAGTGACGCGAATAGCAGACCTTGCGCCCATCGTCGATGGCCCGGGCTTCGATGAAGGGCAGGGCCGCGTCGCGCCAGAAGCGTGGGGCGGCGTCAGGGTTGGCGTGCTTCATCGGTCAGCATCCTCGTCGTGAACCTGAGTGGCAGTGTATTAGCCCTGGTCGGCAAATGCCCGTTGGATTTGGCTGTTCGGCTTCAAGGGCCATGGTCCTGGACTAGACTCCAAGCAATCCCGCCAATGGAGTTTCCGATGCTTGCGCCAGGTAAACCGGACAACGAAGCCGTTCGCCTCAAGAATCTGCACTCGCTCAAACTGCTCGATACCGCACCCGAAGAGCGCTTTGATCGCCTGACCCGCCTTGCCCGACGCCTGTTTGACGTGCCCATCGCCCTGGTGTCGCTGGTGGACGCCAACCGGCAGTGGTTCAAGTCCAGCGCTGGCCTGGAGGCCAGCGAAACCTCGCGGGAAGTTTCGTTTTGCGCGCATGCGATTTTGCAGGATCAGATCCTGGAGATCTGCGATGCGGAACAGGACGAGCGCTTCCACGACAACCCGCTGGTCACGGACACGCCTGGGATTCGCTTCTACGCAGGGCATCCGCTGGGGTTGGAGGATGGCAGTAAGCTGGGCACGTTGTGCCTGCTCGACACCAAGCCGCGCCGTCTCAATGACGAGGAACGCGAACTGCTGCGCGACCTGGCGCGCATGGCCGAGCAGGAAATGGTCGCGGTGCAGATGGCGAGCATGGACGAGCTGACGCTGTTGTCCAATCGGCGCGGCTTCAGGACGCTGGCCCAGCATGCGTTGAGTGTGTGTGATCGCTTGTCGCGACCGGCGACGCTGCTGTTCTTCGATCTCAATGACTTCAAGCCGATCAATGATCGCTATGGGCACGCCGAGGGTGACAACGCGCTGAAAACCTTCGCCGACGTGCTGCGCATCGCCTTTCGCGAAAGTGATGTGATCGGTCGTCTGGGCGGTGATGAATTCGTGGCGCTGCTCACGGGTTCTTCCCATGTCGAGACAACGACGATCATGGCGCGGCTCCAGGAAATCCTTGATGAACGCAATGCGATGTTGCAGCGCGGCTATGACATTCGTTTCAGCGTCGGCCAGATCGAGTACGACGCCCAGCGCCATCGGTCGATCGACAACCTGCTGGCTGACGCCGATGCAGCGATGTATGCGCAGAAGCAGGTGCTACGCAGTTAACACAGGCTAATCCCTGTGGGAGCGGGCTTGCTCGCGAAGGCGTCGGTACATTCAATATCAATGCAAGCTGACCCACCGCTTTCGCGAGCAAGCCCGCTCCCACAGGTAACGCTGTTCACTTAAGGTCGTCGACAATCCGTGGCGAGGGAGCTTGCTCCCGCTGGGGCGCGAAGCGGCCCCAAAACCTGCCGAATGCGGAGCGTCAGACACACCGCACCCGCCGGTTCACGACTGCTTCGCAGCCGAGCGGGAGCAAGCTCCCTCGCCACAGGGCCATATCACCGACATACCGCCATCGCGAGCAAGCTCGCTCCCACAGGGAATGGCGGTGCAATCAGGCAATCGACAACAAAAAACGCCGCTTGCCCTTTCCGGGGCAAGCGGCGTTTTGTTAAGCGTGATGCGCGTGAAGATTACTCTTCGATATTACCCATGGCGGTGGTGTTGAAGCCGCCGTCCACGTACATGATTTCGCCGCTGATGCCCGACGCCAGGTCCGAGCACAGGAAGGCGCCGGCGTTGCCGACTTCTTCGATGGTGACGTTGCGACGCAGCGGGGTTTGCGCTTCGTTGGCGGCCAGCATCTTGCGGAAGTTCTTGATGCCGGAAGCGGCGAGGGTGCGGATCGGGCCTGCCGATACGCAGTTGACGCGGGTGCCGTCCGGGCCCAGGGAGCCGGCCAGGTAGCGGACGCCGGCTTCCAGGGAAGCCTTGGCCATGCCCATGACGTTGTAGTTCGGCATGGTGCGCTCGGCGCCCAGGTACGACAGGGTCAGCAGGCTGCCGTTGCGGCCTTTCATCATTTCGCGACCGGCCTTGGCCAGGGCCACGAAGCTGTAGGCGCTGATGTCGTGGGCGATGCGGAAACCTTCACGGGTGGTGGCTTCGGTGAAGTCGCCGTCCAGTTGGTCGCCCGGTGCGAAGCCCACGGAGTGCACGATGCAGTCCAGGCCGTCCCACTTCTTGCTCAGCTCTTGGAAGACCTTGGCGATTTCTTCATCGCTGGCCACGTCGCACGGGAAGCACAGCTCAGGGCTCGAGCCCCAGCCTTGTGCGAACTCTTCGACACGACCCTTGAGTTTGTCGTTCTGATAAGTGAAGGCAAGCTCAGCGCCCTCGCGATGCATGGCGGCGGCGATGCCGGATGCGATGGACAGCTTGCTGGCGACACCGACGATCAGTACGCGCTTACCGGCGAGAAAACCCATGTGTTGCTCCTCTTTTCAGGTTATTCGGCAGTTGTTGGGGCCAGGAAGGCGGCCTCCAGCAACTGCTGTGTATAGGGGTGCTGCGGCGCGGCGAATATGCTGCGGGCATCACCTTGTTCGACCACTTGGCCATGCTTGACCACCATCAGCTGGTGGCTCAGCGCTTTGACGACAGCCAGGTCATGGCTGATAAACAGGTACGTCAGGTTGTACTTGGTTTGCAACGACCGCAACAGCTCCACCACTTGGCGTTGCACGGTACGGTCCAGCGCCGACGTGGGTTCATCCAGCAGAATCAACGCCGGCTTGAGCACCAGGGCCCGGGCAATGGCGATACGCTGCCGTTGCCCTCCGGAAAATTCATGGGGGTAGCGGTTCCGGGTTTCCGGGTCCAGGCCTACCTCCTTCAATGCCGCGATTATCGCTTGTTCCTGTTCGGCTTCGGTGCCGATCTTGTGGATCCGCAGGCCTTCGCCGACGATCTGGCTGACGCACATCCGTGGGCTCAGGCTACCGAAGGGGTCCTGAAACACCACCTGCATCTCCCGGCGCAGCGGCCGGACTTGCTGCTGCGTCAGGCTGTCCAACGACTTGCCTTCGAAGCGGATCCCGCCCTGGCTGCCGATCAACCGCAGGATTGCCAGCCCCAGGGTGGACTTGCCGGAGCCGCTTTCGCCGACGATGCCCAGGGTCTGGCCCTGGGGCAGGCTGAAGCGAATTCCGTCCACGGCCTTGATGTAGTCCACCGTGCGTTTGAACAGGCCTTTCTTGATCGGGAACCAGACTTTCAGGTCCTCTACCTGCAACAGCGGCGGGCCGACGACATTGTTCGCCGGGGTGCCGCTGGGTTCAGCGCCCAGCAGTTCCCGAGTGTACGGATGCTGCGGCGCGCGGAACAACTCTTCACACGATGCCTGTTCGACGATGCAACCGCGCTGCATGACACATACGCGATGCGCAATTCTTCGCACAAGGTTCAAATCGTGGCTGATCAACAGCAGAGACATGCCCAATCGCGCCTGCAAATCCTTGAGCAATTGGAGGATTTTCAGCTGGACGGTGACATCCAGGGCGGTGGTCGGCTCGTCGGCGATCAGCAGTTCCGGCTCGTTGGCCAGGGCCATGGCGATCATCACCCGCTGGCGCTGGCCGCCGGACAACTCGTGGGGCAGGGCCTTGAGGCGCTTGTGGGGCTCGGGAATGCCGACCAGCTCCAGCAGCTCAAGGGTTCGGCGGGTTGCGACCTTGCCGCTCAGGCCCTTGTGGATGCCGAGCACTTCATTGATCTGTTTTTCGATGGAGTGCAGCGGGTTGAGGGAGGTCATCGGCTCCTGGAAGATCATCGCGATCCGGTTGCCGCGGATATGGCGAATGGTTTTTTCCTTCAGCCCCAGTAAATCCTGGCCGGCGTACTGGATGGTCCCGGTGGGGTGATGGGCCAGGGGGTAGGGCAGCAAGCGCAGGATCGAGTGGGCGGTGACCGACTTGCCCGAGCCGCTTTCACCCACCAGGGCCAGGGTTTCGCCGCGCTTGATATCGAAACTCACGCCTTCGACCACGCGCTGGCGGCGTTCGCCGACAACGAATTCCACCGCCAGGTCGCGTACTTCGATCAGATTGTCCTGGTTCATATCACTTCCTCGGATCGAAGGCATCGCGAGCGGACTCGCCGATGAACACCAACAGGCTCAGCATCAGGGCCAGCACGGCGAACGCGCTGATGCCCAGCCATGGCGCCTGGAGGTTGGACTTGCCTTGGGCCACCAACTCGCCCAGGGACGGCGCGCCCGGCGGCAGGCCAAAGCCGAGGAAATCCAGGGCGGTGAGGGTGCCGATGGCGCCGGTGAGGATGAACGGCATGAAGGTCATGGTCGAGACCATGGCGTTGGGCAGGATGTGGCGGAACATGATCGCGCCGTTCTGCATGCCAAGTGCTCGCGCGGCGCGCACGTATTCCAGGTTGCGCCCGCGCAGGAACTCGGCGCGGACCACGTCCACCAGGCTCATCCAGGAAAACAGCAGCATGATCCCCAGGAGCCACCAGAAATTGGGCTGCACGAAGCTGGCCAGGATGATCAACAGGTACAACACCGGCAGCCCGGACCAGATTTCCAGGAAGCGCTGGCCGGCCAGGTCCACCCAGCCGCCATAGAAGCCCTGCAGGGCGCCGGCGATCACGCCGATGATCGAGCTGAGCAGCGTCAGCGTCAGGGCGAACAGCACCGAAATGCGGAAGCCGTAGATGATCCGGGCGAGGACATCGCGGCCCTGGTCGTCGGTACCCAGCCAGTTCATGGCAGAAGGGGGGGCCGGGGCCGGGACCTTCAGGTCGTAGTTGATGCTCTGGTAGCTGAACGGGATCGGCGCCCACAGCACCCAGGCGTCCTTGGCGGCCAGCAGTTCGCGGATGTAGGGGCTCTTGTAGTTGGCTTCCAGTGGGAATTCGCCGCCGAACGTGGTTTCCGGGTAGCGCTTGAGGGCCGGGAAGTACCAGCCGTCGTCGTAATGCACCACCAACGGCTTGTCGTTGGCGATCAGCTCGGCGCCCAGGCTCAGCCCGAACAGGACCAGGAACAGCCACAGCGACCACCAGCCACGCTTGTTGGCCTTGAACAATTCGAAGCGACGGCGATTGAGAGGGGACAGGTTCACATCAATGCTCCCGGCTTTCGAAGTCGATGCGCGGATCGACAAAGGTGTAGGTCAGGTCGCCGATCAGTTTCACCACCAGTCCCAGCAAGGTGAAGATGAACAGGGTGCCGAACACCACCGGGTAGTCGCGGTTGATGGCCGCTTCGAAACTCATCAGGCCGAGGCCGTCGAGGGAGAAGATCACTTCCACCAGCAGCGAGCCGGTGAAAAAGATCCCGATGAATGCCGAAGGGAAACCGGCGATCACCAGCAGCATGGCGTTGCGGAAGACATGGCCGTAGAGCACTCGATGGCGGGTCAGGCCCTTGGCCTTGGCGGTGACCACGTATTGCTTGTTGATTTCGTCGAGGAAGCTGTTCTTGGTCAGCAGGGTCATGGTGGCGAAGTTGCCGATCACCAGGGCGGTCACGGGCAAGGCCAGGTGCCAGAAGTAATCGAGGATCTTGCCGCCCATGCTCAATTCGTCGAAGTTGTTTGAAGTCAGTCCGCGCAACGGGAACCAGTCGAAATAACTGCCGCCGGCAAATACCACGATCAGCAGGATGGCGAACAGGAACGACGGGATCGCGTAGCCGACGATGATTGCCGAGCTGGTCCACACGTCGAAATGGCTGCCATGCCGCGTGGCCTTGGCGATCCCCAGCGGGATCGACACCAGGTACATGATCAGCGTGCTCCACAGGCCGAGGGAGATGGACACTGGCATCTTCTCCTTGATCAGGTCGATGACCTTGGCGTCGCGGAAAAAACTGTCCCCGAAGTCCAGGCGGGCGTAATTCTTGATCATGATCCACAGGCGTTCGGGCGCCGACTTGTCGAAGCCGTACATGCGTTCGATTTCCTTGACCAACGCCGGGTCCAGGCCCTGGGCACCGCGGTAGGAAGAACCGGCCACCGATACTTCGGCACCGCCGCCGGCGATGCGGCTGGTGGCGCCCTCGAAGCCCTCGAGCTTGGCGATCATCTGTTCCACCGGCCCGCCGGGCGCGGCTTGGATGATGACGAAGTTGATCAACAGAATGCCGAACAGGGTGGGAATGATCAGCAGCAGTCGCCGAAAAATATAAGCCAGCATCTTGTTACTCCACGCTCGCAGGGGCGGCGACTTGCTGCTCGATAACCTGCTTTTCTACTTCATCGGCCGGTTTGACCTCCGGCTTGACCCACCAGGTGGTGGTACCGATGTCGTAGGTCGGCGTGACTTTCGGGTGGCCGATGTGGTTCCAATAGGCCACGCGCCAGGTCTTGATGTGCCAGTTGGGGATCACGTAGTAGCCCCATTGCAGGACCCGGTCCAATGCCCGGGCATGGGCCACCAGGCTCTTGCGCGAATCGGCATTGATCAATTGCTCCACCAACTGGTCCACGGCCGGGTCCTTCAAGCCCATGGTGTTGCGGCTGCCGGGCTTGTCGGCGGCGGCGGACATCCAGAACTCACGCTGTTCATTGCCTGGCGAGCTGGATTGCGGGAAGCTGCCCACCACCAGGTCGAAGTCCCGGGAGCGCACACGGTTGATGTACTGGGATACATCCACGCGGCGGATCACCAGTTCGATGCCCAGGTCACTCAGGTTGCGCTTGAATGGCAACAAGACTCGCTCGAACTCGGTCTGGGCCAGCAAAAACTCCAGCACCACGGGCTTGCCTTGGGCATCGACCATCTTGTCGTCGACGATGCGCCATCCGGCCTCCTGCAGCAGGTGATAGGCCTTGCGTTGCTGGTCACGGATCATGCCGCTGCCGTCACACATGGAAGGCTGGAAGGCTTCGGTGAAGACCTGCTCGGGAATCTTGCCACGCAAGGGGGCGAGGATTTTCAATTCGTCTTCGCCAGGCAGCCCGGTCGCCGCCATCTCCGAATTCTCGAAATAGCTGCGGGTGCGGGCGTAGGCGCCATGGAACAGCTGTTTGTTGGTCCACTCGAAGTCCAGCAGCAGGCTTAGGGCCTTGCGTACCCGTACGTCTTGGAAAACCGGGCGACGCAGGTTGTAGATAAAGCCCTGCATGCCGGTAGGGTTGCCGTTGGGGATCTGTTCCTTGACCAACCGACCTTCGGTCACCGCCGGAATGTTGTAGGCGTTGGCCCAGTTCTTGGCGGCCATTTCCAGCCAGTAATCGAACTGCCCCGCTTTCAACGCCTCCACGGCCACGGTGTTGTCGCGGTAATAGTCGGTGGTCAGCACGTCGAAATTGTAGAAACCACGGTTGACCGGCAGGTCCTTGCCCCAATAGTCCTTCACGCGCTCATAGCGGATCGAGCGTCCGGCCTTCACCTCGGCGACCTTGTAGGGACCGCTGCCCAGAGGGATCTCAAGGTTGCCCTTGCTGAAATCTCGACTGGCCCACCAATGCTTGGGCAGGACGGGTAACTGTCCGAGGATCAATGGCAGCTCGCGATTATTGGTGTGCTTGAACTTGAAGAGGACCTTGAGCGGATCTTCGGCGATGACTTCGGCGACGTCGTTGTAATAGCCGCGGAACATCGGGGCGCCGTCCTTGGTCAGGGTCTGGAAGCTGAAGACGACGTCTTCTGCGCGTACCGGGTGGCCATCGTTGAAACGGGCTTCAGGGCGCAGGTAGAAGCGCACCCAGCCATTGTCCGGGGCTTTCTCGATTTTTTCGGCGATCAACCCGTATTCGGTGAACGGTTCGTCCAGGCCCTGCTTGGCCAAGGTGTCGTAGATCAGGCCGATGTCGTCGGCCGGTACGCCTTTGCTGATGAACGGGTTGAGGCTGTCGAAGCTGCCAAACCCGCCTTGGCGGAATATTCCACCCTTGGGCGCATCGGGGTTCACGTAGTCGAAATGCTTGAAATCCGCCGGGTACTTCGGCGGCTCGTTGTACAGCGTCAAGGCGTGCTGCGGCGCAGCGCAGGCCAGCCCGGCGAATAACAGGCAACTGGCCTGCAGGAGCAGGGCACGTAGAGGCTTCATTGATCTTTCTCCGAAGATTTCAGCCACCAGGCGCTCAGGCCCAGGGTGTAGGGCGGCGTGGTGACGAAGGCGAACCGGTTGCGGTACGCCAGGCGATGATAATTGAGATACCAGTTGGGAATGCAGTAATGCTGCCACAACAGCACGCGATCCAGGGCCTTGCCGGCGGCGACCTGTTCGTCGCGGGTCTGGGCGGCGAGCAGTTTTTCCAACAGGTGGTCGACCACCGGGTTGGCGATCCCGGCGTAGTTCTTGCTGCCCTTGACCCCGACCTGGCTGGAATGGAAGTACTGCCACTGCTCCAGCCCCGGGCTGAGGGTCTGGCCCAAGGTCAGCAGGATCATGTCGAAGTCGAACTGGTCCAGGCGCTGCTTGTACTGGGCTCGGTCCACCGTGCGCAGCCGTGCCTGGATGCCGATGCTGGCGAGGTTTTCGACGTAGGGCTGCAGGATGCGCTCCAGGTTCGGGTTCACCAGCAGGATTTCGAAGCTCAGGGGCTGGCTATCGGCGTTCAGCAGGCGCTGGCCGTTTAGGCTCCAACCGGCCTCCTTCAGGAGTCCCAATGCTTTGCGCAAGGTTTCCCGAGGGATGCCGCGCCCGTCGGTCTTGGGCAAGCTGAAGGGTTCGGTGAGCAGTCCAGGTGGCAGTTGTTCGCGGTACGGCTTGAGCAGTAGCCATTCATGACCCACCGGCAGGCCGGTGGCGGAGAATTCGCTGTTGGGGTAGTAGCTGAGGGTGCGTTTGTAGGCGCCGCTGAACAGGGTGCGGTTGGTCCACTCGAAATCGAACATCAGCCCCAGGGCTTCACGTACCTTGATCTCGGCGAACGTACCGCGCCGGGTGTTCATGAACAAGCCTTGGGTCTGGGTCGGGATCTGGTGGGGGATCTGCGCCTTGATCACGTCGCCGCGGTTGACCGCCGGGAATTGATAGCCGTTGGCCCAGTTCTTGGCCTGGTGCTCGATGTAGATGTCGAATTCACCGGCCTTGAAGGCTTCGAAGGCAACTTCGCTGTCACGGTAGAACTCCACATCCATGCGGTCGTAGTTGTACTTGCCGCGATTGACCGGCAGGTCCTTGCCCCAGTAGCTCTTGACCCGTTCGAACACCAGTTGGCGACCGGGTTGCACTTTGGTGATGCGATACGGCCCGCTGCCGAGGGGCGGCTCGAAGGTCGTCGCCTTGAAATCGCGGCCTTTCCAGTAATGCTGGGGCAACACCGGCAGCTCACCCAGGCGCAGGATCAGCAGCGGATTGCCCGCGCGCTTGAAGACAAAGCGGATTTTCAGCGGGTTGAGAATGTCGACCCGTAGCACTTCCTGCAGGTTGGTGCGGTATTGCGGGTGGCCGTCCTTGAGCAGCGTGCGGTAGGAGAACGCCACGTCATAAGCGGTGATGGGTGCGCCATCGTGGAACCGCGCCTCGGGGCGCAGGTTGAACACCACCCAACTGCGATCTTCGCTGTATTCCACCGACTGGGCGATCAGGCCATAGCTCGACGTCGGTTCATCACCGGACGGTGCGTACTGGCCGGTGCCGACCATCAGCGGTTCGTTCAGCTCATTGATGCCGTATTGCAGGAAATTGGGGGTGGAAACCGGGCTGCTGCCCTTGAATGTGTAGGGATTGAGCGTATCGAAGGTGCCGAATGCCATGACCCGCAAGACTCCGCCCTTGGGCGCTTGCGGGTTGACCCAGTCGAAGTGGGTGAACCTGGCCGGGTACTTGAGCGTGCCGAACTGCGCATAACCATGGCTTTCGCTGATGGTTGCGCTGGCGGGAGAGCTCAAGGCCAGGCTGATCAGGAGCAGGAGGAGGGGACGTATCAAGTCTGAGATCCGATCCAGGCGGCTTGGGCTTTTATGGCCTGTACAGTAACAGCTTGTATCGGCAGGAAAAAGGCGGGGTGCCAAAGCGTCTCGGATTACTCGAAACCGGCGCGAGAACGCTTTGTGGCGAGGGAGCTTGCTCCCGCTGGGTTGCGCAGCAACCCCAAAAGCCGTGACCCAATCCATCTGTCACACCGAGGTGCCAGATTCGGGTCTGCTGCGCAGCCCTGCGGGAGCAAGCTCCCTCGCCACAAAAGCTTCTCGGGCACAAACAGCCCCTTCAACCATCGATGGCTTAGTGCGGCGAGTAAACCGTCAGCATCTGCCCAGGCTTGAGCGCCTTGCCCATTCGCGGGTTCCAGCGCTTGAGGTGCTGCATTTCCACGTTGAAGCGCTTGGCGACCACGTACAGGGAATCACCTTGCTTGACCTTGTACTGGGTTTGCTTCTTCTGGTTCTTGCTGTTGGCGGCCACCACGGTGCTGATGCGCTTGCCGGTGGTCTTGCTGGCCCTGGTGTCCTGCATCACCAAGGTCTGGCCGACCTTGAGCTTGTTGCCACTGAGTTTGTTCCAGCGTTGCAGATCCTTGGTCTGGACCTTGTTGGCCTTGGCGATCTGGGCCAGGTTGTCGCCGCGCTTGACGCGGTAGGTGCGCCTGGCACCTTCCACTTCGCTGTCGTCGGCGGATTCGAAAACCGGCTTGAGGGCGCGCTGGCTGATCAACTCTTCCGGGCGCATGGTCGACAGGCTGGCAGTCAGCAACTGGGCCTTGGACGTCGGCACCAGCAAATGCTGGGGACCGTCGATGGTGGTGCGCTGCTTGAAGGCTGGGTTGAGCTGGAACAGCTCGTCTTCGTCGATGTTGGCCACCGCCGCGACCTTGGACAGGTCCATGCGCTGGTTGATCTCGACGACTTGGAAATAAGGTTCGTTGGCGATCGGGTTGAGGTTCACGCCGTAGGCGTCGGGCGAGAGCACCACTTGGGACAGCGCCAGCAACTTCGGCACATAGGCCTGGGTCTCGCTGGGCAGCGGCAGGTTCCAGTAGTCGGTGGGCAAACCCAGTTTCTCGTTGCGCTCGATGGCGCGGCTGACCGTGCCTTCCCCGGCGTTGTAGGCCGCCAGCGCCAGCAACCAGTCGCCGTTGAACATGTCGTGCAGGCGAGTCAGGTAGTCCAGGGCGGCCGTGGTGGAGGCGGTGATGTCGCGACGCCCATCATAAAAGCGGGTCTGGCGCAGGTTGAAGTAGCGCCCCGTGGAAGGGATGAACTGCCACAGGCCCACTGCGTGCGCCCGGGAATAGGCCATGGGGTTGTAGGCGCTCTCGATCACCGGCAGCAAGGCCAGCTCCAGCGGCATGTTGCGCTCTTCGAGGCGTTCGACGATGTAATGGATGTACAGGCTGCCGCGCTCACCGGCGTTTTCCATGACGGACGGGTTGCTGGCGAACCACAGGCGCTGTTGCTCGATACGCGGGTTGACGCCGGCCGTTTCCTGCAATTGGAAGCCCTGGCGCATGCGCTCCCAGACGTCCTGGGGCACTTGGGGGCTGGGTTTCTCGGTGAGCCATACCGGCTTCTGCTTGGCGCGAGCAGCGATATTCGGGGTGTGCGCCGCATCGCTCTGCGGCAGCTGGCTCGTGCTCTGGCAGCCCGCCAAGGTGGCGGACACAGCCACCGCGATGGCTTGAGCCAAGCGGGTCAATGTGTCTGACTGGACGGACCTGCGTATAGATGACGACATTGGCTGGAAGTAAGTTCCGGGCAAAAATGTCGGCCGATTCTAGGAAGCGCACCCCAGCAGGTCAACCTTTCAGAATTTTTGTATCAATCGATAGCTGCCTTAGAACGTATCTTTCCAAGCCCTCAAGGCCGCAAAAACCTCACTCGGCGTCTGGTTTCGCTGGCCGTTCCGTTCGTCCGCTTTTTGTTTAACGGATGTTTCAGCGGTGCGCAGGAATGGATTGGTGAGTTTCTCCAGGGCCAGGGTCGAAGGCAGGGTGATGACGCCTTCGTCGCGCTGTCGTCTGACTTTTTCCAGGCGGGCGGCGATGTCCGGGTTGCCGGGTTCCACGGCAGCGGCGAACTTCAGGTTGCTGAGGGTATATTCATGGGTGCAGTAGACCAGCGTATCTTCAGGCAGGGCGGCGAGGCGACTGAGGGAGTGGTGCATTTGCGCAGGCGTGCCTTCGAAGAGTCGGCCGCAACCGGCGGCGAACAGGGTGTCGCCGCAGAAAAGCAGGCCATGGTGGTAGTAGGCAATGTGCCCCAGCGTATGGCCGGGCACGGCATGGACATCGAAGTCCCAGCCCAGCACGTGGACCTTGTCGTTATCATTCAACGCATGGTCCCGCGCCGGGATGTTTTCGCTGGCCGGGCCGTAGACGGTGGCGTTCGTTGCCTTTTTCAGCGCCTGGACGCCGCCGACGTGATCATGGTGATGGTGGGTGATCAGGATGTCGCTCAGGACCCAACCCGGATGGCTGTCGAGCCAGGCCTGTACGGGCGCGGCATCCCCCGGGTCGACCACGACGCAGCGCTGGGTGGAGTGATCCTGTAACAACCAGATGTAGTTATCGGTGAACGCGGGCAGGGCACTGATCTGTATCATCGTGGAATTCGCCAAGCGGAAAACAAAGGCGCATCTTAGAACTTCCTGACGCGTTGGAGAATGCAATGACCGATGAAGCGTTCGCTCAGGCTGATCCTGACTGGCTGGCGTTGATCAGCGCCGCCCGTGAATGGCTGTCCGGCCCTGTGGGGCAATTTTTGCTGGATGAAGAACGGCGCATGCTCGAAGACGAGTTGGGCCGGTTCTTCGGCGGCTATCTGGTGCATTACGGGCCGTCGGCGCAAACGCCGCCGTCGGCGCCGCAGGTCCAGCGCAACGTTCGCCTGGGGGCACCGTTACCCGGGGTGGAAATCGTCTGCGAAGAGCAGGCCTGGCCGCTGAGCGAGCATGCCGCCGACGTGGTGGTCATGCAGCACGGCCTGGATTTCTGCCTGTCACCCCACGGCTTGCTCCGCGAGGCCGCCAGCAGCGTGCGCCCCGGCGGACATCTACTGATTATCGGCATCAACCCCTGGAGCACCTGGGGGCTTCGTCACGTCTTTGCCCATGACGCCTTGCGCCAGGCCCGCTGCATCTCGGCGTCGAGGGTCGGCGACTGGCTCAACCTGCTGGGCTTCGCGCTGGAGAAACGCCGCTTCGGGTGCTATCGTCCGCCGCTTGCGTCACCCAAGTGGCAGGCACGCCTGGCCGGCTGGGAGCGCAAGGCTGGCGACTGGCAGCTGTCCGGCGGCGGTTTCTACCTGCTGGTGGCGCGCAAGATCGCGGTCGGGTTGCGCCCGGTACGTCAGGCGCGACGCGAGCCGATGGGCAAGCTGATTCCCTTGCCAATGGCCAAGGTCAATCGTCGCCACATAGAGCCGTAACCTTTTTCTGATGGTTCTTGCCGGCATTGGGCTGCGGGTTTTGTCGGGCCCGATGGGCGGGCCTTTGCATTTTTTCTGGATAGATTGGCATGAGCGATAGCGTAGAACTCTTCACTGATGGCGCCTGCAAGGGCAACCCCGGGCCGGGTGGCTGGGGCGCGTTGCTGGTGTGCAAGGGCGTGGAGAAGGAACTCTGGGGCGGCGAAGCCAATACCACCAACAATCGCATGGAGCTGATGGGCGCCATCCGTGGCCTGGAAGAGCTCAAGCGGCCTTGTGATGTGCTGCTGGTGACCGACTCGCAGTACGTAATGAAAGGCATCAACGAGTGGATGGCCAACTGGAAGAAACGCGGCTGGAAGACGGCGGCGAAGGAACCGGTGAAAAACGCCGACCTGTGGAAGTTGCTGGACGAGCAGGTAAACCGCCACAACGTCACCTGGAAATGGGTGCGTGGCCACATCGGCCACCACGGCAACGAACGGGCCGATCAGTTGGCCAATCGTGGGGTGGATGAGGTGCGGGGCTATAAGCAGGCTTGATCGAGGCGTTGTCAGGATCTGGCAGGATGACGCCTGTGGCGAGGGAGCTTGCTCCCGCTGGACCGGTCCGACGCCTCGGGCGAAGCAGGCCCCTTTCGGCGGTCGCTGCGCAACAGAGCGGGAGCAAGCTCCCTCGCCACAAAAGCGGTCCCAGGCTAATCCCACCTAATAGCGTGTTAAGATCCGCGCTTTTGCAAGACTGCCCGTTGAGAGCTGAACACTGATGGCCAACAGATCTGTAGTACTGGATACCGAAACCACCGGCATGCCGGTGACCGATGGTCACCGGATTATTGAAATCGGTTGTGTCGAGCTGATCGGCCGGCGCCTGACCGGTCGCCATTTCCACGTTTACCTGCAACCGGACCGCGAAAGTGACGAGGGCGCCATCGGCGTCCACGGCATCACCAACGAATTCCTGGTGGGCAAGCCGCGTTTCGCCGAAGTGGCCGATGAGTTCTTCGAATTCATCCAGGGCGCGCAGTTGATCATCCACAACGCGGCGTTCGACGTCGGGTTCATCAACAACGAATTCGCCCTGATGGGCCAGCACGACCGGGCCGACATTACCCAGCATTGCACTATCCTCGACACCCTGATGATGGCCCGGGAACGCCACCCTGGCCAGCGCAACAGCCTCGATGCCTTGTGCAAGCGCTACGGCGTCGACAACTCCGGCCGTGAACTGCACGGCGCCTTGCTCGACTCCGAGATCCTGGCCGACGTCTACCTGACCATGACCGGCGGCCAGACCAGCCTGTCCCTGGCCGGCAACGCCTCGGACGGCAATGGTACGGGCGAAGGCTCCGGCAACCAGGCCACGGAAATCCGTCGCTTGCCCGCCGACCGCCAGCCCTCGCGGATCATCCGCGCCAGCGAAAGCGACCTGGCCGAGCATGCCGCGCGTCTGGAAGCCATCGCCAAGTCCGCGGGTGCTCCGGCATTGTGGACACAATTGGCCGAGTCGCAGGCCGCCACGCACTGATGAAACCCTGTGAAAGCCATGCTGTTCATTCAAGGTAAGTAAAGAACCTGTGGCGAGGGAGCTTGCTCCCGCTGGGCTGCGTAGCAGCCCCTTTTTGTGAGCGCTTCGCACTCAAGCGGGAGCAAGCTCCCTCGCCACATTGATTCAGCCAGCCTTAAATGAGCTACTGCATCCATCGTTCATTTCTCGCCACAATCGCCACGACCTTCTACCCTGAGGGAACGGGCAGGCTACGGATCCCGCTTGATGTGTGAAGATTTGAAAGACAAGGGCAATGGATGGCACCACGCCGTTGGTTGTCTCAAGGAATGAGGACCTTCCCCAGTATGCAACCGGTCATGAATCCCAAGCACCCCGGGTTGTCGGTGCGAGTCGTCGATGACGGCTTTGCCGCCTATATCTGGGGCAGTGACTTCAGTTTTGAAGTCAACGACTACGCGACGGCGCAGATCGGTCGTCCTGTCAGCCAATGGCCGGTGACGCCCATTGTTCCCTATCGCAAGTGCTATGGCATCGATCCCGAAGAGTTCAGCAGTTTCCGCAACGCTCCGGACAGCGAGATCTTCATGGCCTACCTCGATGACCAGCCGGTAGGGCACCTGGTGATCAGTACCAATTGGAACGGCTATGCCCACATCGACGAGTTGGCGGTGCACGCCCCGGCCCGTCGCCATGGGGTGGCCAAGGCGTTGCTCGACGTTGCCCAGTTCTGGAGCCGCAAGAAAAAACTGCCGGGCATCATGCTCGAGACCCAGAACAACAATCTGGGCGCCTGCCGGCTCTATGAACGATGCGGTTACGTGCTCGGTGGCATCGACCACCTGCGCTATCGCGGCATTGACCGGCATACCGCCGAAGTGGCGTTGTTCTGGTACCGGTTGTTCGACGACCCGCTGGGCATGTCGATCAGTGGCTCAGCAACGCCTCGGCTTGTTCCGTAACCCGCTCCAGCAGCGATTGCAGGGCGGGTGAAGAGGGTGCGCCGTTGAGGCTCAGGGCATAGAGGCCAATCGCGACGGCGGGCGATAGTGGGCAGACATCGAGACCGCCGCCCTTGGCGCCCGAGGCGGTGAACGGGTCGACGATGGCAAGGCCTTCGCCGGCCTCGACCATGGCGCGCATCATCTGATGGGTCTGGACGCGGATCTGGATCATCGGCGCCGGACGCAGCGCCGCCAACTTGTGCTCGAACGCAGGGCTCAGTGGGTCATGGCCATCCAGGCCCACCAACGGTTGGCCCGCCAGGTCCTGGATCGAAATGTATTTTTGCCGGGGTTGCAGCCAGCCGTGGGGCGCGAGCAATTGCAGTTTGCCCTGGGCGATCATCTGGCAATGGATGTCGGGATGTTCAGGGTCGTGCAGGCTCAGGCCCAGGTCGCTTTCACGCAACAGCAGGCTGTGGACGATGTCACGGGTCGGTTGGCTGAGCAGGGTGCACGGCGCATCCGGATGGCGACGGCGCAAGGCGGCGATGCTCTGGGGCAACAACTGCTGGGCCAGCGGCGGGGTGCAGATAATGCGCAAGGGCGGTGCCTGATGGTGTTTCAGGCTGCTGGCCAGGCGTTGCACCGGTTCGAGCGTGTCGTACACCCGCGTGATGCCGTCGCGCAGTTCAAGGGTTTCCCGGGTGGCCTGCAAGCGCCCGCGCACGCTGGCAAACAGCATGAAGCCCAATTGGGCCTCGGCATCGCGCAGGATCGCCTCGACCTCCGCCACCGGCAGTTGCAGCCATTCGGCCGCCGTGCCGAGGTGGCCGGTCTGCAGCAGCGCCTGGATTACTTCGATGTGGCGTAAACGCATGCAAGAAATCCATGTTCGGCGGGTGAGCCATTGAGTGGCTGAATCCTAACCCAAGTCCGGGCATGACTTCTGCTCTAACAACCGGTTATAGCGCTATCTGCGCTTCAGGTTCGCTGGTGAACGTTGCGGCTTCGCGTTTCAGTTCGATGCCTGACTGAACCAGGAGGAATCGGTCTTCGTCGAGTTTGCTGACGCGATCACCGATAGCCAGTTTATAAGTGACGACATCCTTGCCGCTACCGTCCGCAGACGGCTCCGATTCCTGGAACTCATGCACCGAATAGACGCGACCTTCGGCGTCCCGCGCATGAAATTGTCCGACAAGTACTGCTGCCATTGCTTAGAACCTCTGGAAATAGATCACTCGATTTGCGGTTCTGTAGACCTTGCCCAAGCGTGGTAAGTTTTCCTACATGAAAAAAATAGTCGAACCGACCGGTTTTCGTCGCTCCACTGGTCCAATTGTCACGCCGATCATCTATAACTACAGGCTCCTTTGAGCCGACAGTCGAGAAGCCTCTCATGAGTAACGTGTACACAGTGGCCGTTTTGGTGGGCAGCCTGCGCAAGGCATCGATCAACCGCAAAGTCGCGCTGGCACTGGCTGACCTGGCGCCCGCCAACCTCAAGCTGAACATCGTCGAGATCGGCGAGTTGCCACTTTATAACGAAGACATTGACGTCACGCCGCCGGCAGCCTACACCACATTTCGCCAACAGGTGGGCGCGGCCGATGCCTTGTTGTTCGTCACGCCTGAATACAACCGTTCGGTGCCGGCACCGCTGAAGAATGCCATCGACGTGGGGTCGCGTCCGTACGGCCAGAGTTGCCTGAGCGGCAAACCGGGCGCAGTGATCAGCGCTTCACCGGGCGCCATCGGTGGTTTCGGTGCAAACCATCATCTGCGCCAGTCGCTGGTGTTCCTTGACGTGCCCTGCATGCAGCAGCCGGAAGCTTACCTGAGCGGCGCCGGGACGGCGTTTGACGAGGCGGGCAACCTGTCGGAGTCGGTACGGCCTTTCCTGCAGAAGTTCATCGATGCCTACGGCAAGTGGGTCGAGCAGCATAAGAAGGCTTGATACCCCGAGATTCCAGGTAAACCCTGTGGCGAGGGAGCTTGCTCCCGCTGGACCGGTCCGACGCCTCGGGCGAAGCAGGCCCCTTTCGGCGGTCGCTGCGCAACCGAGCGGGAGCAAGCTCCCTCGCCACAAATGTATCTGCATCGGCAATTCAATCCGCGCTTTACGGGCTATTCGAATTTTCCATATATTCGCCCCTCCGCACCTTCAGATCATCCTTCGTCATGTCCAATTCCCACAATCGCGTCGATGGCTTCAGTTCGAACGCCATGGCTGATTGTCCGCTGACACGTCGCTGCCGATGTCCTCTTTTCAATCCTCCTTCCAAGGCTGTTGTACATGCTGATCGCGTCGTTGATTTTCCTGCTGACCATTACGCTGGTGATCTGGCAGCCCAAGGGGCTTGGCGTCGGCTGGAGCGCGACGCTGGGCGCGCTGCTGGCCTTGTTGAGCGGGGTGGTGCAGGTCAGTGACATTCCCCTGGTCTGGCAGATCATCTGGAACGCCACCGGTACGTTTGTCGCGCTTATCATCATCAGCCTGCTGCTGGACGAGGCCGGGTTCTTCGCCTGGGCGGCCCTGCATGTGGCCCGTTGGGGAAAGGGCAGTGGGCGCAAGCTGTTTGCCTTCATGGTGCTGCTGGGGGCGCTGGTGTCGGCCTTGTTTGCCAATGACGGGGCGGCGCTGATCCTGACGCCCATCGTGATCTCGATGCTGCTGGCGTTGCGTTTCTCCCCGGCGGCGACGCTTGCATTCGTGATGGGGGCTGGTTTCATTGCCGACACCGCGAGCTTGCCACTGGTGGTATCGAACCTGGTGAACATCGTCTCGGCGGATTTCTTCGGCATTGGTTTCAACCGCTATGCGGCGGTCATGGTGCCGGTGAACCTGGTCAGCGTGGCGGCCAGCCTGGCGATTCTTATGTGGGTCTTTCGCCGCGACATCCCGCGGGACTACGACCCCGATCAACTGGACGACCCGGCGACGGCGATCCACGACAAGGCAACGTTCTACGCCGGTTGGGTGGTGTTGGTGATCCTGCTGCTGGGCTGTTTTGCGCTGGAGCCACTGGGGATTCCCATCAGTGCGATCTCGGCAGTCTGTGCTGCGTTGCTGCTGGGGGTCGCGGCCTATGGCCACAAGATTTCCACCCGCAAGGCGATGAAGGAAGCGCCCTGGCAGATCGTGATCTTCTCCCTCGGCATGTACCTGGTGGTCTATGGCTTGCGCAACGCCGGGCTGACCGGTTACCTGGCCCAGTGGCTCGACGGATTCGCCGAATATGGCGTGTGGGGCGCGGCGATGGGCACCGGCGTGCTGACGGCATTGCTGTCGTCGGTCATGAATAACTTGCCGACGGTGCTGATCGGTGCCTTGTCCATCGATGCCAGCCAGGCCACTGGGGTGGTGAAGGAAGCGATGATCTATGCCAACGTCATCGGCAGCGACCTGGGCCCGAAAATCACCCCGATCGGCAGCCTGGCGACGTTGCTGTGGCTGCATGTGCTGGCGCGCAAGAACATCCTGATCGGCTGGGGGTATTACTTCAAGGTCGGGATCGTGCTGACGGTGCCGGTGTTGCTGGTGACGTTGGCGGCTTTGGCTGTGCGGTTGTCCATCTAGACCGTAGCCCCTTCGCGAGCAGGCTCGCTCCCACAGGATTATGTGTAGATCATCCATTCCGTACACAACACCAATCCACTGTGGGAGCGAGCCTGCTCGCGAAGGGGCCTGAAGGGCACTTCAAAAATCAGCCATTACCCGGCACATTCGGCCAAAGATCCGCCACCAGGAACACCCGCTCGGCTTCTTCCCATTCGCCCTCGGCGTTTTCGTTCAGGCGTACCATCAACTGCGCCGGCGCCATGGGATCCAGGGCCAATCGCCAGGCGTCCAATTGCGCGGTGCTCCAGGTTTGCTCGGCCGGATAATGCGCCGGGGCCAGCCAGGCGGCGCGGGGCAGGGGCTGCCAGCGGCCTGGCGGATGCTGGGCGATGAATCCGGCCCAATCCCGCTGGTGCAGCCAACGGCCACGCAAGTGCCTGGGGTGGGCGCCGCTCGGCGGTTCGGCCTCGCCCGGCCAGGGATAGAGCAGGTAGCCGCCGAGCCATAGGTGCGAGCGAAACGACTCGATCCCCAGCGTTGCAAGGGCCTCGCGGCTTTCCGGGCGGGCGGATATCGGCAGCTGGTGTTCGCGCAAGTGCGCCAGCTTGCGGTCGAGCCGGTCATGGCAGCCCGGGCCCAGCCATTGCGCGGCGTCCAGGCCGTTACCGTGCTGTGGGCCGAGGTACAACTTGATGGCCAGTTCCAGGTGGTGGATGCCGTCGCGATCGCGCAGCAGCAGGTCCAGTTCGCCCAGGGTATGGCCTTCGCGCCGGATCGGCAGGTTCGCGGCGATCAGTTCGATACCCGGGGCGTGTTGCGCGGCAAACTGCCACAGCCTTTCGTAATACAGGCCCAGGCGCCGCGTCCGCCCTTGGGACAGGCAATGCAGCAAGGGGTAGCTGTCACGGTCCAGTTGCCGCAACCAGTGTTCGAGTCGCCCAGGCTCCTGCACCCAGTCGCTGCCGGCCAGCGGATGGCGCTGGGGCCAGGGCGTGTCGATGAGCATCGGCGGGGCGATGATCGCCCACGCGAGGTCACGCACTTCGGGATGGCGCAGGCGACGGGGCAAGTCCAGCAATTCAGGGAACAGGATCATCTTGCGAGCATAGCCGTTGCGCTGAAGGCTTAAAGGATTTTGTCTACGGCGCGCTTTCGCCCATAATCGTGTTTTCGCCCGCCGCAGACCTTCGCAGGAGCCTCATGGAGCAATTTCGTAATATCGGCATCATCGGTCGCCTGGGCAGTTCGCAGGTGTTGGACACCGTTCGCCGGCTCAAGCGTTTCCTCCTGGAGCGGCACCTGCACGTGATCCTCGAAGATACCATCGCCGAAGTGCTGCCGGGCCATGGCCTGCAGACCTCGTCGCGCAAGATGCTCGGCGAGGTGTGTGACATGGTGATCGTGGTGGGCGGCGACGGCAGCCTGCTGGGCGCCGCCCGGGCCCTGGCGCGGCACAATATCCCGGTGCTGGGGATCAACCGCGGCAGCCTGGGGTTCCTCACCGATATCCGCCCTGACGAGCTGGAGATCAAGGTCGCCGAGGTGCTGGACGGCCACTACCTGGTGGAAAACCGCTTCCTGCTGCAAGCCGAAGTCCGTCGTCACGCCGAGGCCATTGGCCAGGGCGACGCCCTCAACGACGTGGTGCTGCACCCCGGCAAGTCCACTCGGATGATCGAGTTCGAGCTGTACATCGACGGCCAGTTCGTCTGCAGCCAGAAGGCCGACGGCCTGATCGTCGCCACCCCCACCGGTTCCACCGCCTATGCGCTGTCGGCCGGCGGACCGATCATGCACCCCAAGCTCGACGCTATTGTGATTGTGCCCATGTACCCCCATACCTTGTCTGGGCGACCCATCGTGGTCGATGGCAACAGTGAGCTGAAAATCGTCGTGTCCAAGGATATGCAGATCTACCCACAAGTGTCCTGTGACGGCCAGAACCATTTCACCTGCGCGCCGGGCGACACCATCACCGTCAGCAAAAAAGCGCAGAAGCTGCGCCTGATCCACCCGCTGGATCACAATTACTACGAAGTCTGCCGGACCAAGCTCGGCTGGGGCAGTCGGTTGGGGGGTGGAGGCGACTGATGCTCGATCCTGCGCGCAGTTACGATTTGATCGGTGACGTGCACGGATGCGCCCTGACCCTGGAACACCTGCTGGACCGACTCGGTTACCACAAGCAGGGCGGGGTCTGGCGGCATCCGTCGCGCATGGCCGTGTTCCTGGGGGACATCATCGACCGTGGCCCGCGGATTCGCGAGGCGCTGCACATCGTCCATGACATGGTTGTGGCCGGCCAGGCGCTGTGCATCATGGGCAACCACGAGTTCAACGCCCTGGGCTGGAGCACACCGGCATTGCCGGGCAGCGGCCAGCGCTACGTGCGCGAACACACCCCGCGCCATGCCCGCCTGCTCAACGAGACCCTGACCCAGTTCGAGCAGCATCCCGGCGACTGGCATGACTTTCTCAAATGGTTCTATGAGCTGCCGTTGTTTGTCGACGCCGGCCGTTTCCGGGTCGTGCATGCCTGTTGGGATGCGGGCCTGATCGAACCGCTGCGGGGGTTGTTCCCGGACGGTTGTATCGACGAGCATTTTCTCCAGGCCTCGGCCGAGTCGGGCAGTTTCGCCTGCACGGTGTTCGATCGCTTGCTGCGCGGCACGGACATGCGCCTGCCCCACGGCCTGACACTGACCGGTGGCGATGGCCTGACCCGTTCGTTTTTCCGTACCAAGTTCTGGGAAGACAACCCGCAGACCTACGGCGACATCGTGTTCCAGCCCGACGCCTTGCCGGAGCCGGTCGCCCGCACGCCGCTGTCGCCGGACGAAAAAAACAACCTGCTGCGTTATGGCGTCGATGAGCCGCTGCTGTTCGTCGGCCACTATTGGCGCAGCGGCAAACCCGCGCCAATCCGCCCGAACCTGGCCTGCCTGGACTACAGTGCGGTGCTCTACGGCAAGCTGGTCGCTTATCGCCTCGATCAGGAAACCCGCCTGGATCCGCACAAGTTCGTCTGGGTCGATGTCGAACGGCCGGAGGTGGTGCAATGAGTGCTGTCGCGGTTTTGCGCCTGCCCCTGGCAGTGGACCTGAGCGGCTTCGTCAAGCTGCTGCAACGCATGCAGGTGCCCCATCGCGTCAGCGAAGAGGCGGGCGAGCAGGTGCTCTGGGTGCCGGACGAGATCAGTGAGGACGTGCGTTCGTTGTACGCGCGTTTTCCTGCTGGCGATCCCGATCAGCAACTGGAACTGCCGGACACCGCCAGCACGTCCCGGCGCGCGGGGTTCGTCCAGCAACTGGTTCGCAGCCCAGTGACGGCCGTGGTGCTGTTGCTGAGCCTGATCGTCAGCGCGGTCACCCTGCTGGGAGACAATCTTGAGACCCTGCGCTGGCTGACCTTCCTCGAGTTCCGCGTCGTTGGCGACTACATCCAGTTCACGCCATTGGCCGACAGCCTGGCGGCGGGACAGTGGTGGCGCCTGGTGACGCCGATGCTGATCCACTTCGGTTTCCTGCACATCGCCATGAACGGCATGTGGTATTGGGAGCTGGGGCGGCGGATCGAAGCGCGCCAGGGTGGTATCAACTTATTAGGGCTGACATTGCTGTTCAGCCTTGTCTCCAATTTCGCCCAGTACTTTTTCAGCGGTGCGACGCTGTTCGGCGGATTGTCCGGGGTGTTGTACGGCCTGCTGGGCCATTGCTGGATCTACCAACTGCTCGCACCGAACCCGGCCTATCACTTGCCCCGCGGGGTGCTGGTGATGATGCTGGTGTGGTTGCTGCTGTGCCTGTCCGGGCTGGTTTCGCTGATCGGTTTTGGCGAGATCGCCAACGCGGCCCACGTCGGCGGGCTGCTCGTCGGCTGCTTCACTGGGTTATTGGGCGGGCTGTTCGCTCGCCGTAAAATGGCCCTTTGACCGGCGCCTGTGTCTTTTGAGAATGCGCGATTGCGCGGAGAACCCATGTCTTCCTTCAACGAAATGATCCAGAACATCACCCCCGACATCTACCGCAGCCTGAAGCTTGCCGTGGAAATCGGTAAATGGGCCGATGGCAACAAGCTCACCGCCGAGCAGCGCGAACTGTCCTTGCAGGCGATGATCGCCTGGGAAATCCAGAACCTGCCCGAAGAAGAGCGCACCGGCTACATGGGACCGCAGGAGTGCCAGTCGAAAGCCACCATCGTTCCGAATATCCTGTTCAAGTCGGACGCCATCCATTGATCGAGATTGGCCGCGGTGCAATCAGCAAGATGTCGGCGCGCCTTGACGGGCCGACTGTTCAATACGCCTTTCGCCTGGGCGAGGTCGAGGTGCCGGTCAATCCATTGATCGGCAGCACGATCCGCCTGGAATACCTCGGTGCGATCCACTGCACCCATTGCGGGCGCCGGACCAAGACCAGCTTCAGCCAGGGTTATTGCTACCCGTGCATGACCAAGCTGGCCCAGTGCGACCTGTGCATCATGAGCCCCGAGCGTTGCCATTTCGACGCGGGCACGTGCCGTGATCCGGCCTGGGGCGAGCAGTTCTGCATGACCGATCATGTGGTCTACCTGGCCAACTCCTCGGGCGTGAAAGTCGGCATCACCCGTGCCACCCAGTTGCCGACCCGCTGGCTCGACCAGGGCGCGAGCCAGGCGCTGCCGATCCTGCGCGTCGCCACCCGCCAGCAGTCGGGCTTCGTCGAAGACCTGTTTCGCAGCCAGGTAGCGGACAAGACCAACTGGCGCACCTTGCTCAAGGGCGACGCGGCGGCGGTGGATTTGCCGGCGATCCGCGACGCGCTGTTCGACAGCTGCGCCCAGGGATTGCAGGGCTTGCAGGAACGATTCGGCCTGCAAGCGATCCAGACCATAGCGGACGTCGAACCCATCGAGATCCGTTATCCGGTGGAGCAATACCCGACCAAGATCGTCAGCTTCAACCTGGACAAGAACCCGATCGCCGAGGGCACGCTGCTGGGGATCAAGGGCCAGTACCTGATTTTCGACACCGGCGTGATCAACATTCGTAAATACACGGCCTACCAGCTCGCCGTGCATCAGTAGAAGGATTCGACCCATGCGCACCGAACAACCGAAGATGATTTACCTCAAGGATTATCAGGCCCCCGAGTACCTGATCGACGAAACACACCTGACCTTCGAGTTGTTCGAGGACCACAGCCTGGTCCATGCGCAACTGGTGATGCGCCGCAACCCCGAGCGCGGCGCCGGGCTGCCGCCGCTGGTGCTCGATGGCCAGCACCTGGAACTGGTCTCGCTCAAGCTCGACGATGCCGACCTGGGGCAGGGCGACTATCAGGTGGACGACAGTCACCTGACGTTGCAGCCCAAGGCCCAGGTCTTCACGCTCGACACCACCGTGCGGATCCACCCGGAAACCAACACCGCCCTGGAAGGCCTGTACAAGTCCGGCAGCATGTTCTGCACCCAGTGCGAGGCCGAAGGGTTCCGCAAGATCACTTATTACCTCGACCGCCCGGACGTGATGAGCAAGTTCACCACCACCGTGGTGGCCGAGCAGCACAGCTATCCGGTGCTGCTGTCCAACGGCAACCCGATTGCCAGCGGCCCCGGTGAAGACGGCCGGCACTGGGCGACCTGGGAAGACCCGTTCAAGAAACCGGCCTACCTGTTTGCCCTGGTGGCCGGTGACTTGTGGTGCGTCGAAGACACTTTCACCACCCTGAGCGAGCGCACCGTGGCGCTACGCATCTATGTCGAGCCGGAAAACATCGACAAGTGCCAGCACGCCATGACCAGCCTGAAGAAGTCGATGCGCTGGGACGAAGAGGTGTACGGGCGCGAGTACGACCTGGACATCTTCATGATCGTCGCGGTCAACGATTTCAACATGGGCGCCATGGAGAACAAGGGCCTCAACATCTTCAACTCCAGCGCCGTGCTGGCCCGCGCCGAAACCGCCACCGATGCCGCGCACCAACGGGTAGAAGCGATCGTTGCCCACGAGTATTTCCACAACTGGTCGGGCAACCGCGTGACCTGCCGCGACTGGTTCCAACTGTCGCTCAAGGAAGGCTTCACGGTGTTCCGCGACGCCGGGTTCTCGGCGGACATGAACTCGGCCACCGTCAAGCGTATCCAGGACGTGGCCTACCTGCGCACCCATCAGTTTGCCGAAGACGCCGGCCCGATGGCCCACCCGGTTCGCCCGGACAGCTTCATCGAGATCTCCAACTTCTACACCTTGACCGTGTACGAAAAGGGCTCGGAAGTGGTTGGCATGATCCACACGTTGCTGGGGCCTGAGGGCTTTCGCAAGGGCAGCGACCTGTACTTCGAACGCCACGACGGCCAGGCCGTGACCTGTGACGATTTCATCAAGGCCATGGAAGATGCCAATGGCGTCGACCTGACCCAGTTCAAGCGCTGGTACAGCCAGGCCGGTACACCACGGCTGGCGGTGGGCGAGTCCTACGACGCCGCCGCCAAGACCTACAGCCTGACCTTCCGCCAGAGCTGTCCGCCGACCCCGGACAAGATGGAAAAACTGCCGTTCGTGATTCCCGTGGAGCTTGGCCTGCTGGACAGCCAGGGCGCCGAGATCCCGTTGCGCCTGGCCGGTGAAGCGGCGGCAAACGGTACGTCCCGGGTCATCTCGGTGACCGAGGCCGAGCAGACCTTCACCTTCGTCGATATCCCTGAACAACCGCTGCCTTCGTTGCTGCGTGGGTTCTCGGCGCCGGTGAAACTGAGCTTCCCGTACAACCGCGACCAGTTGATGTTCCTGATGCAACACGACAGCGACGGCTTCAACCGGTGGGATGCCGGCCAGCAGTTGTCGGTGCAGGTGTTGCAGGAACTGATCGCCCAGCATCAGCAGGGCGCCAGCCTGACGCTGGATCCGCGCCTGGTCAGTGCGCTGCGCAGCGTACTGTCGGACGAATCCCTGGACCAGGCCATGGTCGCGGAAATGCTCTCGCTGCCAAGCGAAGCCTACCTGACGGAAATCAGCGAAGTGGCCGACGTCGAGGCGATCCACGTCGCCCGTGAGTTCGCCCGCCAGCAGTTGGCCGAGAACCTGTTTGAAGGCCTGTGGCTGCGTTATGAAGCCAATCGCGACCTGTCGAAACGCACGCCATACATGGCCGAGGCCGAGCATTTCGCCCGCCGCGCGCTGCAAAATATTGCGTTGTCGTATCTGATGCTGACCGACAAGCCGGAAGTGCTGAGTGCGACCTTGGATCAATTCGACACCGCCGACAACATGACCGAGCGCCTGACTGCGCTGGCGGTGCTGGTCAACTCGCCATTCGAGACCGAGAAGGCCAAGGCACTGGAAGTGTTCGCGGAAAACTTCAAGGGCAATCCGTTGGTCATGGACCAGTGGTTCAGCGTCCAGGCCGGCAGCCCATTGCCGGGTGGGCTGGCGCGGGTCAAGGCGCTCATGGAGCACCCGGCGTTCAACATCAAGAACCCGAACAAGGTGCGGGCCCTGATCGGTGCGTTTGCCGGGCAGAACCTGATCAACTTCCATGCCGCTGACGGCTCGGGTTATCGCTTCCTGGCGGACCTGGTCATCCAGCTCAATGGCTTCAACCCGCAGATCGCCTCGCGACAACTGGCCCCGCTGACCCGCTGGCGCAAATACGACAGCGCCCGCCAGGCGCTAATGAAAGCCGAGCTGGAACGCATCCTCGCGTCCGGCGGGCTTTCCGCCGATGTGTTCGAGGTGGTGAGCAAGAGCTTGGCGTAAACAGGCTTGGCGCTGCCTTTTGTGGCGAGGGAGCTTGCTCCCGCTGGCCTGCGAAGCAGGCCCGATCTTGATTCATTTCGCCAGAGAAGGCGTGCGAACCAAGATCAGGGAGTCCTTCGGCCTCCAGCGGGAGCAAGCTCCCTCGCCACATCCATCACCCTCACGAATGTCTTCTGATTCACCCTTGATCGATATCCCCCCGGTTAACAAAAGATAACGCGGCGTCGATTGTCAGACCTTTCGAAAGCCCGATAGGATAACGCCAGCTTCCGAAGTGGCTCTAGATTGCAGGTTTCAGGACTATGCTCCAAGACCGGCAACGTACCAAGCCATAACAATAATAATGGGGGAAAGGTCTATGAATGAGCCTGTCATGGCTGTGGGCCGCTGCCGGCCGCCGCTGCTGCGCAGAGTCGCGCTGCTGGCTTCGGCGCTGTCGCTGCTGGGCTCTGCGGTGTTGTCGGCACCGGTGATGGCCGTTGCGGCGTCGACGTCCGATGTCATCTATTCCGTCGAATCGGCCAAGGCCAGCAAAACCCTGATGCTCGATGTGGCCCACGCGGGCCAGCGCCTGGTGGCGGTCGGTGATCGGGGGCACATTGTCTATTCCGATGACCAGGGCACTTCCTGGACTCAGGCCAAGGTGCCGACCCGCCAACTGCTCACCGCAGTCTTTTTCGTTGACGACAAGCACGGCTGGGCGGTGGGGCACGACGCGCAGATCCTCGCCAGTGTTGACGGCGGCAGCACCTGGACCAAGCAATTCGAAGACCTCACCCGTGAAGCGCCGCTGTTGGATGTCTGGTTCAAGGACGCCGGCAATGGTTTTGCCGTGGGTGCGTATGGCGCGTTGTACGAGACCACTGACGGCGGCAAGCACTGGGAAGACGCCAGCGACCGCCTCGAAAACGAAGACCAGTTCCACCTCAATGCGATCGCGGCCGTGAAAGACGCCGGGCTGTTCATTGTCGGCGAGGCCGGCAGCATGTTCCGCTCCGCCGACTGGGGCCAGACCTGGGAAAAGGTCGAAGGCCCGTACGAAGGCTCGCTGTTCGGTGTCATCGGCACCGCCCAGCCTTCGACGCTGCTGGCCTACGGTTTGCGCGGCAACCTGTACCGTTCCACCGATTTTGGCGGCACCTGGGAGCAAGTCGAGCTCAAGGCCGCCCGTGGAACGCTGGAGTTCGGCCTGTCCGGCGCCACGTTGCTGGCGGACGGTTCCATCGTGATTGTCGGCAACGGCGGCAGCGTGGTGCGCAGCACCGACGATGGCGAGACCTTCAGCGTGTTCAACCGCCCGGACCGAATCTCCGTGGCGGCCGTCACGGCGGCAGGCAATGGCAACCTGATCCTGGCGGGGCAAGGCGGCGTGCGCGCCACCACGTCCACCGGCGCCGAACTGAGCAAATGAGTCAGGCCTGCGAGACGGGCATAAAAACAAGAAGGCGGACCCCATGAGCAGTCATCACCAAGACAAGGCAACGTTTCTCGAGCGCCTGATTTTCAACAACCGCCCGGCAGTAATCGTCATTTGCCTGCTGGTCAGCGTTTTCCTGTTCTGGCAGGCCACGCTGATCCGTCCCTCCACCAGTTTCGAAAAAATGATTCCCCTCGAGCATCCTTTTATCGAGAAGATGCTTGAGCACCGCAACGACCTGGCGAACCTGGGCAACACGGTGCGTATTTCCGTGGAAGCCACCAACGGCGATATTTTCTCCAAGGACTACATGGAGACCCTGCGCCAGATCCATGACGAGGTGTTCTACATCTCCGGTGTCGATCGTTCCGGGCTCAAGTCGTTGTGGAGCCCCAGCGTGCGTTGGACCGAAGTGACGGAGGAGGGCTTCGCCGGCGGCGAGGTGATCCCCCAGAGCTATAACGGCTCGGCCGACAGCCTCGACCTGTTGCGCAACAACGTGCTCAAGTCCGGCCAGGTCGGGCGCCTGGTGGCCAACGACTTCAAGTCGAGCATCATCGATATCCCATTGCTGGAGTCCTATCCCGACCCGCAGGACCAGGGCAAGTTGCTCGCCCTCGACTACCGCAAGTTCTCCCATGAGCTTGAAGACAAGATTCGCAACAAGTTCGAAGCCCAGAACCCGAATGTGCAGATCCATATCGTCGGCTTCGCCAAGAAAGTCGGCGACTTGATCGACGGCCTGGTCATGGTGGTGCTGTTCTTCGGCGTGGCCTTCGTCATCACCTTGGTCCTGCTGTACTGGTTTACCAACTGCATGCGCAGCACCGTCGCGGTGCTGAGCACCACCCTGGTGGCGGTGGTCTGGCAACTGGGGCTGATGCACGCGGCCGGTTTCGGCCTGGATCCCTACTCGATGCTGGTGCCGTTCCTGATCTTCGCCATCGGTATTTCCCATGGCGTGCAGAAGATCAACGGCATCGCCTTGCAGTCCAGCGAGGCGGACAACGCCCTGACGGCGGCGCGGCGTACTTTCCGGCAGTTGTTCCTGCCGGGGATGATCGCGATCCTGGCGGACGCCGTGGGCTTCATCACCTTGCTGATCATCGACATCGGCGTGATCCGTGAACTGGCCATCGGCGCCTCCATCGGCGTGGCGGTGATCGTGTTCACCAACCTGATCCTGCTGCCGGTGGCGATCTCTTACGTCGGCATCAGTAAGCGGGCGGTCGAGCGCAGCAAGAAAGACGCGACCCGTGAACACCCGTTCTGGCGCCTGCTGTCGAGTTTCGCCAGCGCCAAGGTTGCGCCGGTGTCCATTGCCCTGGCGGTGATCGCCTTTGGCGGTGGCCTCTGGTACAGCCAGAACCTGAAGATCGGCGACCTGGACCAGGGCGCGCCGGAACTACGCCCGGATTCGCGCTACAACCAGGACAACAACTTCATCATCAGCAATTACTCCACCAGTTCCGATGTGCTGGTGGTGATGGTCAAGACCAAGGCCGAAGGCTGCTCGCGCTATGAGGCCATGGCGCCGATCGACGAGCTGATGTGGAAGATGCAGAACACCGAGGGGGTGCAGTCGGCGATTTCCCTGGTGACCGTGTCCAAGCAAATGATCAAGGGCATGAACGAGGGCAACCTGAAATGGGAGACCTTGTCGCGCAACCCTGACGTGCTGAACAACTCCATCGCCCGGGCCGATGGCCTGTACAACAACAGTTGCTCCCTGGCGCCGGTGCTGGTGTTCCTCAACGATCACAAGGCCGAGACCCTGGACCGCGCGGTGAAGGCGGTGCAGGATTTTGCCAAGGACAACAACCGCGAGGGCCTGGAGTTCATCCTCGCCGCCGGCAACGCCGGCATCGAGGCGGCCACCAACGAGGTGATCAAGGAATCGGAACTGACCATTCTGATCCTGGTGTACATCTGCGTGGCGACCATGTGCATGATCACCTTCCGTTCCTGGGCGGCGACGCTGTGCATCGTGCTGCCGCTGGTGCTGACCTCGGTGCTGGGCAACGCCCTGATGGCCTTCATGGGCATTGGCGTGAAGGTCGCGACCTTGCCAGTGGTGGCGCTTGGGGTGGGGATTGGCGTGGACTACGGCATCTACATCTACAGCCGCCTGGAAAGTTTCCTGAGGGCCGGCTTGCCGTTGCAGGAGGCTTACTACCAGACGCTGAAATCCACCGGTAAAGCCGTGTTGTTCACCGGCCTGTGCCTGGCGATTGGCGTGTGCACCTGGATCTTCTCGGCCATCAAGTTCCAGGCCGACATGGGGCTGATGTTGACGTTCATGTTGCTGTGGAACATGTTTGGTGCGCTGTGGCTGCTGCCAGCCTTGGCGCGGTTCCTGATCAAGCCCGAGAAGCTGGCGGGGCAGAAGGGCAATTCATTGTTTGCCCATTGATGGATGGGCAGGACCTGCCCGGCACAGCCCTGGTGGCGACCCCATGTGGGAGCGAGGTTGCTCGCGATAGCGGTGTGACAGTCAATGAAGGTGTTGAATGTCCGTCCGCCATCGCGAGCAAGCTCGCTCCCACAGGCTTTTTGTCGCTCAGGTACTGATCATTCCTGCCTAAACACACCCTCTGTGGCGAGGGAGCTTGCTCCCGCTGGACTGCGAAGCAGGCCCCTCGGGCGGTCGCTGCGCAACCGAGCGGGAGCAAGCTCCCTCGCCACGATCACACCCGCTTGAAGTGAACCATCAGGGCGCCAACGGCAGAAACTTGTCGCGGGCCAAGGATTTGCCAATCTGCCCGCGATGCACGTTCACCACCGCATAGGGGCTGTCCGCCTTGGCGAGCAGCGAATGATAGTGCTCCCGACGCTGCTCCTTGGTCTTGAGATGGGCGACGCTGTAATCGGCTTTCGGCGTCCCGGCGGTTTCGTAGTGAAAATGCGCGTACCAGAGAGGGAAGCCGTTACGGTCGTTGATCGCGTATTCCTGCAGGAAGTCCTTGCGGGTTCCTTTCAAGGCTTTGCGTTCGCCCAGTCGCGCAACTTGTATCAGGTTCTTTTCGAACAGGTAGCGAAGGTTGCCATCGGTGGGAGGCAGTTGCAGGCTCAGCTCGGTGCGCAGGGCGCTGCCCTTGGCCTTCAGGTGGGTGATGGCATCTGCCAGCTGTTTGACCAGCGCCTGTTCAGCGGCAGTCGCCGGTGTTTTCGACAACGTCAGGGCGCGATCCAATTCCTCTGCCAGTTTTGCGAATCTACTCGCCTCGTTGTTCATGATCTCCTCGATTTCCTGAGGATGACGGCAGCGTTTTTTGTAGCCTTCGGCCCGGCGCAAGCGTTCATCCAATTCATCGAGCAGTTTTTGCGCGTCAGCCCTGATTGCCTTGACCGGTCGAGTGCTTGGGGAGGGCGCTGGGCGGCGTACTTCGATGACATCCCAGACATCGTCATGACGCGAATAGGACGCCAGCACGGTGTCCTCGACCTGGGAGCGCAGCTCGACGACGTCGATCGGCATGCTCTCGTCGGCTGGTTTCAGATCACCGATCAGCACACCGTTTTTGCGGGTATTGATCACTTTTTTTCGAAGGCGCCCGGTAGCCGTTCCGGTGTGCTGGGGCGGTCGCTTGCGTGGGTTGGGCTCAGGCTTGACGGCGGCGGCCAGTTGGCGGGAAGCGTCCTGGTAGAGACTGTCGAGCACCTTCAGCAGCCGGTCGAAATGAAATTCGTCAATGTCGTCCGCGTAAAGCGTCTTTATGCCGTGCAAGGCGTCCAACGTCTTGCCGTATTGTTCGCTCAGGCTTTCCAGGACCTCGAACTGTTCCGACGGGGAGAGTTCATGCAGGCCCAGGTCGGCGTGCGAGCGTACCTGTACGGCCACGGAACCAAGGATGCGCCGCAGGCTATCGGGCAAATCGCCGTTGGGGTTTTTGATCGCCAGCATAGGCAGTGTCGACAATAGCATGGCTTTTGATGCTAACGAATTCCTCTCATCCAACGGTCGGTCGCGGGTGAGGCGTTCGTATGCGCGAGCGCCCGCGGAATCCAGATTCAGTAGTTTTTCCAGGTATTCGTCTTTGAGGTCCAGCCAGTGAATCGAACGATCAAGGAGCTCACTCGAGCTATCGAGGAACTTCAGATAACCAGGCAAATTTGCGACCACAAGCTCTGTGGCAGTCTCATCCGAGAATTGACGATTAGCAATGATCAAGGCTCTATGCTCGGCGTCAACGATCAGGAAGGCCTTGCGGGCGTTGTTGATCACATTCTCCATCAGCCCGCGGATGCTTGGGGTGGGTAGGTCGATTCCCAGCCTGGCGCGTTCCGGCGCGCTGTCCAGCAGTTTGAGGTAACCGTCAGTCTGCGCGTTGAGCAGGTCGTAAAACACCTTGCGTCTTGGCGCGCGCTGCTCCTCGGTATACGTGCTGCCTTGCTCGAGCCGGACCATGACCTGTTGGGCCACGTCCAAGGCCTTTTGCCGTTCGGCCTCCTGGGCCATGTGCGTCTTCAATTCATCGACCAATTCGATTGTTCTTTCTACGTTGAGGCGCCGCTGTTCGGCCATTCGTCTGGGAGGCATTCCGCCGCGCAAGCGCAAACCCAGATCCAGCGACCAATTGCCCTGATTATCCGATTGCAGTTGTGGCCCCCCTCCTGACGGGGCGAGGGGATCGATGATCGTCACACTGGCGTCCGATTCTGTGTTGACGCGATACAGGTTGCGGTCCACCAGGGCGTGCCATTTGTTGTCGATCACGTACAAACCGGTAAACGGACCATTTTCAATCGGTTCGGGCAATGATGCGGGGCGTGGTACCTGCATGCGTCGCAACTGGGCCGACTGCTCCGGTGTCAGTCGATGACGGGCGTTGGCGAAGCTCAGGTCCAGCGTGCGGCTGGCGGCCACGGATTGTTCGCCGGGCAAGGCAATGGGGCCTTCCTGAAAGTTCGGCAGTTCCGGCGCGGGCCATTGCTCGGCAAGGAGGCGCGGCGCGGGGGCACGCATTGCCTGGTCCCTGACTCGTACGGGCACGGCGGGGCGAGAGGGCACTGCGGCCGAGGGAAGCTGAGCCACGAGCATCACCAGGTTGACCAACAGGTCGACAGCGGCGAGTTCACGGGTCGCCGAGTCGTCACTGAGCAGCGCCGGGATGTCTTGGCTGGCGCTGGCCATCAGGCTCCATAGCCAGACACTGGCCATGGCCGGGCCACGCAGTAACGGAAACAACAGGGTGTTGAACAGCAGGCTGCCGCCCTTGAGGTACACGGCCCAGCGGCTTTCGCTGTTGGACACTGCGGATCGGTCGGCCTGGGTCACCAGGGCCCGGGCATTGCAGCCGTAGAGGTACTGCATCAACTCACCTTTGTGCAGGTATTGCAGCAACTCATCATTGGCGCCGTCCATAGCCAGTGTCGCCGGAGCGGGTTTTTCAGGAGCACTGAATTCGTCGCCCTGGAAAAAACGCACGATGTGCGGCTCCAGGAAGCCACCATTGGCATAGACCGGGCGAGCGTCGTCGGACAGCCAGGTCAAGATGCTGTCCTGCAAATCCCCACCGCTGACGACAGCCTGCAACAGTGCTTCTCGGGTAGTGAACTCCGTCAACGCGGGCGCATACAAGGGGCGATACAAAAGGTGCGGCCCCGTGTTGATGTCTTGTGCTTCGACGATGAACATGTTGGTCACAAGGTCGGGGCGAGCCTGGGGCTTGCGCAGGAAAGCCAGGTGCCGAATGACCACGGGGCGGCCGTCCACCTGCCGACCCTCGGCGTCGGGCTGCAGCAGCGCCTCGATCAGTCGCAGCCCTTGGCGGGTCATGCCATTTTTTTGGTTGAGCATGTCCAGCAGCGCCTCAAGGGGCAACTGCGCCGGGATCTGCTCGGCAAACATACGTTGATATTCCTGCGCCTGGAGCGAATCGCCCAACAACTCCTGTTGCAGGTAGCGAGGGTATGTGGTGCCGATATCGACTTGCTCGATCAGCCCGTCCTTGCGGGTAATGAAGTCCAGCGTCAGCCATGCAGGCAACGCCAGGCCCTGGCGATGGCTGAGCTGCACATGACCACTGGGGCGTGCGACGAGATTGTCGATGGCCAGCCGAGTCAGGCTCATCGTTCGTTTCTCGCTGATGCCGGCCGTTCCGGGGAACCCCGCAGAGACGGTAAAAGTCAGTTCCACATCGTCGGGTTGGAAGTGGCTGGGGGTTGTCTTGGCCGGGCTGCTGTCGTTGGCCTTGTGCATCTGGGTGAGTAAAGCGTCGGTCGTGAATGCCTTGATGTCACTCAGATGGGTTCGGCCCTGATCGCGCTTCTTGACGCTGGCCAGCGCCAGGCTGTAGCGCTGGAACCGGGTCTGGTCGACGAGGGAGGCCTTTTTCAACCAGTCGGGGAGCAGTGGCTTGAGTCGTGTCGAGGTTTCAGGCGTGAGGCGCGGTGTGTCGTCCAGATAACGGGCCGGGCCACTCAGCTCGTCATAGAGTGCGTCGAGGCTTTGCAGGCCAATACGCGAGGGCAATTGCACCGCCTTCAAGTCGGCCAACTGCTGCTCCAGGATACTGGCGGCTTGGGTGTCGAACACATTGCCGCTGATTTCGTAGCGCCGGCAGGTGAGGGTATCGACCACATAGCGGCTGGCGATCTGATCACGCCAATGGTGATGGAAGGCTTCCATGGAAGCGAAGGACTGCACGGGGCTGCCGGGGTTGCAAAGCAGGATGACGAGCCCGTTAGGGGTGTAATGAAGCAAGAGGATATCGTTGCTCGGCAGGATCGTGCTGCTGGCGCCTTGGGTGAGCGTGCTTTCCAGGCTGTAGGCGTAGACGGGAGAGGTATTGCGGCTGAAACGTGCGGCACGGTCGGGCCAGCGGGCGAGTTGATCAAGGGTTTCACGGGCCGGCTCAGTGAGGCCTGGCTGTTGCAGCGCGCGGATCTGCAACAGGTTATGGAGGGTGTCGCTGAGCCATTGCCAGCGGCTGGCGGGCGTGGCGTGGGTGCCGATATCAGCGTTCCAATAGCGGGTCAATGCGTCTTCCAGCACGATCGGTATACGCCAGGGCAATTCAAGCAATAGCTTTTCGAGGACCTTCATGTCCGGTTTCTGAGTGCCTGACCACAGACGCTGTGGAGGGACGTCGGAAAGATAACAGTCAAGGTTGCCCCGTGGACTGAGATCCAAGGGCGTACCGAAGGCCAGGTAATCGAGCACCAGCGGCATGAAGGGCTGAAAACTCCAGCTGCGGGCAGTTGCATCCGGTACCGCGAGGCGTGTCTTGGAGAGGTCGATAATCAGCGACGGGTAGTGGGCCTTGATGGCCTGCTCAAGTGTTCGCTGCGCGATCTGCGCGAACGTTGGACGATCGGCGAATTGCCGGCTGACATTTTGTGCAAGCGCAGAGAGGCTGTCGACTGGGGTGGGTGAGGTCATGAGAAATCCTTTTCCTGAACGCGTGGCCGTCGGAATGACGACCAGCGTCGAGTGTCAGGATTTCCGTCTTCTGTGGGCGGTATATAGATACCACCCATTGAGCGAGGATGGTGTCAGGCCTGAACGGGATCGCTGCCCAGCACTACATTCAACGCGCTGCGGGCATCGTCCAGTTGCACCAGCGTGGCATGGCGGGCGCCGAGGGCGTCGCGATTCTCGATGGCAGTGAGGATCGCCTTGTGCCGCGGCATCGCCAGTTCATGCAGGTTGGGCCGCTGGTTGGAATGCTTGAGGGCTTCGGCGATGGCCACCGACAACATGTTGCAGAGGTTGGCGAGCAGGTCGTTGTGGGTGGCTTCGGCGATGCGGCTGTGGAAGTCCAGGTCCGGTTGCAGCAGGGCTTCAGGTGTCGGGGCCGCTTCCATGCGCTGGTAGGCTTCGTTGATGGCAGCGATGTCCTCGTCGGTGGCGAACTGGGCGGCGAGGGCGGCGGCGGCCGGTTCGATGATGCTGCGCACGCTGGTCAGCAGGCTGAAGAATTCGTTCTGCGGACTGCTCTGCATCAACCAGTGCAGGACGTCCGGATCGAGCATGTGCCATTCACGGCGGGCCTTGACCACCGTCCCCACCCGCGGACGCGAATACACCAGGCCCTTGGCGACCAGCACTCGCGTGGCTTCGCGCAGCACCGGGCGGCTGACCGCATACTCTTCGCACAACAAGGCTTCGGCGGGCAGTTTATCGTCCGGTTTGAAACGCCCGGAGACGATCTGCATGCCCAGTTCCTGGACGATGCGCGCGTGCATGCTTTTGCGGTCGGAGGGTTTGCGGTAATCCATGGGGCGCTGCGCGATCCTGTGGGAGGGGAGTGTTGCGCATGATAGCAGGCGCGGCGATGGCGGGTCGCTAGTGCGAGTTTTTGATGTGGACGCGGATCCAATGTGGGAGCGGGCTTGCTCGCGAAAGCGGTGTATCAGTTAACAACTATGTGTCTGATACAGTGCTTTCGCGAGCAAGCCCGCTCCCACATTCAGATCATCCAATCCTTACCGGTCGATTTGGGTCAGTGAGAGTGACGCGGCACCTCGGCGCCGCGACAGCCCACCAGGAAGTCGAAGTCGCAGCCCTGGTCCGCTTGCAGCACATGGTCGATGTACAGCTGGCGGTAGCCACCCACCAACAGCTGCTGCGGTGGCGCGAGGTCGGCCAGGCGCGCGGCGAGTTCGGCGTCGGGGATGTCCAGGTGCAGGCGGCCGCTGGCGCAGTCGAGCTCGATCCAGTCGCCTTCCTTCACGGCGGCCAAAGGCCCGCCGGCTGCGGCTTCCGGCGCCACGTGCAGCACCACCGTGCCGTAGGCGGTGCCGCTCATGCGTGCGTCGGAAATCCGCACCATGTCCGTCACACCCTGGGCCAGCAGCTTGGCCGGCAAGCCCATGTTGCCCACCTCGGCCATGCCCGGATAACCCTTCGGCCCGCAGTTTTTCATCACCAGGATCGAGTTGGCGTCCACGTCCAGTTCCGGGTCGTTGATCCGGGCCTTGTACTCGTCGAAATTCTCGAATACCACCGCACGGCCGCGATGCTGCATCAGTTCGGCGGTGGCGGCGGAGGGCTTGAGCACCGCGCCCAATGGCGCCAGGTTACCCCGCAGTACGCAGATACCACCGTCGGCGCGGATCGGGTTGTCCAGGGTGCGGATGACTTCGTCCTGGCCGTAGATCGGCGCGTCCTTGGTGTTGTCGCCGAGGCTCTTGCCGTTGACGGTCAAGGCGTTCGGATGGGGAATCAGGTTCGCTTCGCCAAGGCGCCGCAGCACGGCGGGCAGGCCGCCGGCGTAGTAGAACTCTTCCATCAGGAAGCGCCCGGACGGTTGCAGGTCGACAATGGTCGGCATGCCACGGCCGATGCGGGTCCAGTCGTCCAGGTCCAACTGCACGCCGATGCGTCCGGCGATGGCCTTGAGGTGGATCACCGCGTTGGTCGAGCCGCCAATAGCCGCGTTGACGCGAATGGCGTTTTCGAAGGCTTCCTTGGTCAGGATCTTCGACAGTTTCAGGTCTTCACGGACCATTTCCACCGCACGCATGCCGGACATATGGGCCAATACATAACGACGGGCGTCCACGGCCGGAATCGCGGCGTTGTGGGGCAGGGAAGTGCCGAGGGCTTCGGCCATGCAGGCCATGGTCGAGGCCGTGCCCATGGTGTTGCAGGTACCGGCCGAGCGGGACATGCCGCCCTCGGCCGCGAGGAAATCATCGATGGTGATGGTGCCGGCCTTGACCTGCTCGCTCAACTGCCAGACCACGGTGCCCGAGCCAATGTCCTGGCCCTTGTGCTTGCCGTTGAGCATTGGCCCGCCGGTCACGACGATGGCCGGTACATCACAGCTGGCGGCGCCCATCAGCAGCGCCGGAGTGGTCTTGTCGCAACCGGTGAGCAGCACCACGCCGTCGATGGGGTTGCCGCGAATCGCCTCTTCCACGTCCATGCTCGCCAGGTTGCGGGTCAACATGGCGGTGGGGCGCAGGTTCGATTCGCCGTTGGAGAACACCGGGAATTCCACGGGGAAGCCCCCGGCCTCGATCACGCCGCGCTTGACGTGTTCGGCGATCTGCCGGAAGTGCGCGTTGCACGGCGTCAGCTCCGACCAGGTGTTGCAGATACCGATGATCGGCTTGCCGTGGAACTGATGGTCGGCGATGCCCTGATTTTTCATCCAGCTGCGGTACATGAAGCCGTTTTTGTCGGCGGTGCCAAACCATTGGGCCGAGCGCAGGGAGGGTTTCTTATCAGACATGATCGATTCTCTTATTGTATGACTATATTGTTCTAGCTGAAGCGTAACATAAGCGCAATTTGTGCGGTTTGGAAGTGTTGTTGGGTAAATAGTATTACTATATAGTCCGATTCAACGGAGGGATTGTCCTGGCGGTCATTCGCGAGAGAAATCCCCCGAGGTTCTATAACAACAACAATCGGAGACCGGTCCCATGAGCCAGGAACTGCGGCTTATTCGTCGCATCACCCTCAAACTGATTCCCTTCCTGATCCTGCTGTACCTGATCGCCTACGTGGACCGCTCTGCGGTGGGCTTTGCCAAGCTGCACATGGGCGCCGACATCGGCATCGGCGACGCGGCCTACGGCCTGGGCGCCGGGCTGTTTTTCATCGGTTATTTCCTGCTGGAAATCCCCAGCAACCTGATGCTGGAACGCTTCGGTGCCCGGCGCTGGTTCGCCCGGATCATGATTACCTGGGGCGCCATCACCATCGGCATGGCGTTCGTGCAAGGGCCCTACAGCTTCTATGTGATGCGCTTTTTGCTGGGCGCGGCCGAAGCCGGGTTCTTCCCGGGCGTGCTGTACTACATCACCCAATGGTTCCCGGTGCGCCATCGCGGCAAGATTCTGGGCCTGTTCATTCTCTCCCAGCCCATCGCGATGATGATTACCGGCCCGGTATCCGGCGGCTTGCTGGGCATGGACGGCATCCTTGGCCTCCATGGCTGGCAATGGCTGTTCATTGTCATCGGTCTGCCGGCGGTGCTGTTGACCTGGCCGGTGCTGCGCTACCTGCCGGATGGCCCGCAACAAGTGAAATGGATGGACCAGGCCGAGAAGGACTGGCTGACCGGTGAGCTGAAAAAAGACCTGGAGGAATACGGACAGACCCGCCATGGCAATCCGCTGCATGCCCTCAAGGACAAGCGTGTGTTGCTGCTGGCGCTGTTCTACCTGCCAGTGACCTTGAGCATTTATGGTCTGGGCCTGTGGTTGCCGACGCTGATCAAGCAGTTCGGCGGCAGCGATCTGGTGACCGGTTTCGTGTCATCGGTGCCTTACATTTTCGGCATCGTCGGCCTGCTGATCATTCCCCGCAGTTCCGACCGCTTGAACGACCGCTACGGTCACCTGGCCGTGTTGTACGTGCTGGGCGCCATCGGCCTGTTCCTCAGCGCCTGGTTGTCGGTGCCGGTGTTGCAATTGGCGGCGCTGTGCCTGGTGGCGTTCGCGCTGTTTTCCTGCACGGCGGTGTTCTGGACCTTGCCGGGACGGTTCTTTGCCGGCGCCAGTGCGGCGGCGGGCATCGCGCTGATCAACTCGGTGGGCAACCTGGGTGGCTACATCGGTCCGTTCGTGATCGGTGCGCTGAAGGAGTACACCGGCAACCTGGCTTCGGGGCTGTATTTCCTGTCCTGTGTGATGGTGTTTGGCTTGGTGTTGACGGGCGTGGTCTATCGCCTGCTGGAGCGCAAGCATGTGTTGCCGGCGGATCAGTTTGCCGCCAGCGCCCGGGGAGCGACACGTACCTGAACTTATTGCAATTGTGGACGAGAGCTTTTGTGGCGAGGGAGCTTGCTCCCGCTCGACTGCGCAGCAGTCGCAAAACACGCGCTGTGTTTTGCCTGAATGAACGCGGCGCCTGGAGTTGGGGGTGCTTCGCCCCCCTAGCGGGAGCAAGCTCCCTCGCCACAAAAGCCTGCTACGCCTATTCATGTTTTGTTTACAGGGAGAAAACCCATGCGTTTAGTTCAGTTCGAATTGAGTAACGGCGAACGCCGCGTCGGTGTGGTCGAAGGCGATCAAGTGCGCGAAGTGCAGGGCGCCGGCACCGTGCGCGAGCTGGCGCTGGCGGCCATCGAGGCGGGTGTGAAGCTTGAGCAGCAGGTCAACGGCCTGGGCCTGGGGGCGAGCCATGACTACGCGCAGTTGCTCGGCGAGCTGCGCATCCTGCCGCCGCTGGATCACCCCGATCCGGCCCACCTGTTGGTCAGCGGCACCGGCCTCACCCACCTGGGCAGTGCCTCGGCCCGGGACAAGATGCACCAGCAGGCCGGTGACGAAGCGACCATGACCGACACCATGCGCATCTTCAAGTGGGGCGTGGAGGGCGGCAAGCCCCAGGCCGGGCAGGCCGGTGTGCAACCGGAATGGTTCTACAAGGGCGACGGCAGCATTGTCGTCCGTCCGGGCCATCCGTTTCCGTTGCCGCCGTTCGCCGAAGACGCCGGCGAAGAGCCGGAAATCAGCGGCCTGTATGTCATCGGTCACGATGGCAAGCCGTATCGCCTGGGCTTTGCCGTGGGCAACGAGTTTTCCGACCATGTGATGGAGCGCAAGAATTACCTGTACCTGGCCCATTCGAAATTGCGCAGTTGCAGTTTTGGCCCGGAACTTCGCGTGGGTGAACTGCCTCAACATCTGTCCGGGACCAGTCGTATCCTGCGCAACGGCGAAGTGTTGTGGCAGAACGAATTCCTCAGTGGCGAGGCGAACATGTGCCACAGCCTCGAAAACCTGGAATTCCACCACTTCAAATACAGTCAGTTCCTGCGCCCGGGGGACGTCCACGTACACTTCTTCGGCACCGCGACGCTGTCGTTCGCCGATGGCATCCGCACCCAGCCGGGGGATGTGTTCGAAATCAGCCAGGCGGAGTTCGGCGCGCCGCTGGTCAACGGTATTGCCCCGGTGGACGCGGTGTTCAATCCGGGTACTATCGGCACACTTTAAAGGAGACTTGCGATGAACCAGATCCTTGGCCACAACTACATCGGCGGGGCGCGCAGCGCGGCCGGCCAGACCCGCCTGCAGAGCGTCGACGCCAGCACCGGCGAGGCCTTGCCCCATGCATTCGTCCAGGCCACGGCCGAAGAAGTCGATGCCGCCGCCAAGGCCGCTGCCACGGCATACCCGACCTATCGCAGCCTGAGTGCGGCGCGTCGGGCCGAGTTCCTCGAAGCCATTGCCGATGAACTGGACGCCTTGGGCGATGACTTCGTCGCCGTGGTCTGCCGTGAAACCGCGCTGCCAGCGGCGCGGATCCAGGGCGAGCGCGGGCGTACCAGCGGCCAGATGCGTCTGTTCGCCAAGGTCCTGCGCCGTGGTGATTTCTACGGCGCGCGCATCGACCGCGCCTTGCCGGAGCGCACGCCGCTGCCGCGTCCGGACCTGCGCCAGTACCGCATCGGCCTCGGCCCGGTGGCGGTGTTCGGCGCCAGTAACTTCCCCCTGGCATTCTCCACCGCCGGTGGTGATACCGCAGCGGCGCTGGCCGCCGGTTGCCCGGTGGTGTTCAAGGCCCACAGCGGCCACATGGCCACGGCAGAACACGTCGCCGACGCGATCATTCGCGCCGCCGAGAAAACCGCGATGCCGGCCGGTGTGTTCAACATGATCTATGGCGGTGGCGTCGGCGAATGGCTGGTCAAGCATCCGGCGATCCAGGCCGTGGGTTTCACCGGTTCCCTCAAGGGCGGGCGTGCCCTGTGCGACATGGCGGCCGCGCGGCCCCAGCCGATCCCGGTGTTCGCCGAAATGTCGAGCATCAACCCGGTGATCGTATTGCCCCAGGCGCTGGAAACCCGCGCCGAAAGCATCGCTCGCGACCTGACCGCCTCGGTGGTGCAGGGCTGCGGCCAATTCTGTACCAACCCGGGCCTGGTGATCGGCATTCGCTCGCCGCAGTTCACCGCCTTCACCCAACAGGTGGCCGCGCTGATCGGCGACCAGTCTGCCCAGACCATGCTCAACGCCGGCACGCTGCAAAGCTACGGCAAGGGCCTGCAAAAGCTGCTGGCGCACCCGGGCATCGAACACTTGGCCGGGCGCGAGCAACAGGGCAACCAGGCCCAGCCGCAGTTGTTCAAGGCCGACGCCAGCCTGTTGATCAACGGTGACGAGGCGCTGCAAGAAGAGGTCTTTGGCCCGACCACGGTGTTTGTCGAAGTCGCCGACCAGGCGCAACTGACCGCCGCGCTGAACGGCCTGCACGGCCAACTCACCGCGACGATGATTGGCGAGCCGGCGGATTTCGAACAGTTCGGCGAACTGACGCCGTTGCTGGAGCAGAAGGTCGGCCGCATCTTGCTCAACGGTTACCCGACCGGGGTGGAGGTGTGTGATTCGATGGTGCACGGCGGGCCTTACCCGGCGACGTCCGATGCCCGTGGTACGTCAGTGGGCACCCTGGCGATCGATCGCTTCCTGCGTCCGGTGTGCTTCCAGAACTATCCGGACAGCCTGTTGCCGGAACCACTGAAGAACGCCAACCCGTTGGGGATCCAGCGGTTGGTGGATGGGGTGCCGGGGCGCGAGGCGCTCTGAGGGTTGCGGTGAGGCAGATGCATTCAAGTTGAATGTGTCGGCCTCTTCGCGAGCAAGCCCGCTCCCACAGGGGATCTCCAGTGAATGCAAAATTTGTGTTTGCTGGAAATCCAACTGTGGGAGCGGGCTTGCTCGCGAAGGCGATCTACCAGTCTAAGTTGCTTTCGAACCTTATGGCCCAAGGCCCACGCCCACATTGGGTTATCATGGCCACTTTCCCAATGACCGACTGATCACCATGACTGCCGTAACCGACACCCTGCTGCATGCCCTTGAAACCTGCGACATGCTCATCATCGACGGGCTGCATGCGTTCGATTTTTTCCTCGACGAACAGAACCAATTGCACGTCGAGTGCATGAACGGTCGCACCCGCGAGCATTGGCGTTTCACACCGGCGCAAATGCAGGCCGCGACCTTCGATACAACCTGCAATCACTGGGTTATCACCAGTGATTCGGGTGATCATCACCTGGAATGCGTAGAGGCATTCGGCGGCGACGACGATGAGGACGACGAAGATGAAAGTGCGTAGTTTCTGGCCGCTGTTGATGGCCGGCACCTTGGGCGCCATGGGCGTCCAGGCGGACACCGAAGAACGTCATCAACTGCTGGTGGGCTCCTACACCGCCGGTCAGAGCCAAGGCATCTACCGGTTGCAGTTCGACAGCCGCACCGGCCAGATCGACGCCAACCCGTTGCAAGTGATCAAGACAGACAACCCTTCATGGCTGACCCTGTCCAAGGACATGACCCGGCTGTTCGTGGTCAACGAAAACGGGCCGGGCCAAGAAGACCCGGTGGGCAAGGTCAGCAGCTACGCCATCGACCCGAAGACCCATGCCATCAGCCTGATCAACCAAATGCAATCCCTGGGCAACGAACCGACCCATTCGAGCTTGAGCCACGACGGCCAGCATTTGTTGGTCAGTAACTATTCCGTGCTGGAAAACCCGGGCGGCACCTTGGTGGTGCTGCCGGTGGGGGCGGACGGCAAGCTGGCGCCAGTGGTCCAATCGGGCAGCCATCAGCCGAGCCGGGTCAATCCCGAGCGGCAGAAATCCGCTCATGTACATTCCGCGGTGCCGTCACCAGACGGCAACTATGTGTTCGCCAATGACTTGGGGGCGGACAAGGTGTTTGTCTACCGCTACAACCCCAAGGCCAACCCCGAACTGCCGCTGACGCCTGCCGATCCGCCCTTCGTGCAACTGCCGCCGGGCAGCGGGCCGCGCCATCTGTTGTTCAGTAGCGATGGCAAGCATGCCTGGTTGACGATGGAGATGACCGCTCAGGTCGCGGTATTCGATTACCAGGACGGCCGCCTGACCCAGCGCCAGTTGGTCGATCTGGCCGACGGCAAACCCCAGCCGGGTAAGGCAGCGGCAGCGTTGCATGCGTCCAGGGACGGCAAGTTCCTGTACGTCAGCAATCGTGGCACCACCAACGAAATGCTGGTGTTCGCTGTCGACCCGTCTTCTGGCACCTTGAAAGAAGTGCAACGACGCTCCGTCGAGGGTGATCACCCCCGGGAGTTCAGTCTCGATCCAAGCGAAAAATTCGTCCTGGTCGCCAATCAGAAAAGCAACCAGATCGTGGTTATCGAGCGCGACCCAAAGACCGGCCTGCTGGGCAAAACCGTTCAGAAACTGCCCATGGATGCGCCAAGCGATGTGAAATTCCTGGTGGGTCAATAACGCTCAGGCCCCGATTTCAGGGGCCTTCGCCGTTGTATCAACAAGACTGATAGTCGCTAGTATTACAAAGCATTTCAAGGCGAGACGCCTCGGCGCGTAAGTTTGCTTCACGGCCCCACCGGGCAAATCAGCCAACTGAATCCGAGGATTACCGCCATGAACCTGAATCTTTTTTCCGTGATCGCCGCTTCCGCCATCTCCGCCACCGTGGCATTGCCAGCCAGTGCCAGCATCGAGATCAGTGACAAGAAAAACCGCACCCAGAGCTACACCGAGAAGTACCTGCAACAAAGCGCCAACTTCTATGCGGCGCTGGACCACAAGACCCAACACTGAATAACGCTGACCCTTGAAGCCTGCGATCTTTTCGTTTCCTACCTGGATCCCGGGGGAGAGAAAAGATCGCAGGCTTCGTGCGTAGGGTTGAAAATCACCGTTGTGATATCACATGGCCATGTGTTTAAATTTGACGCTCGTTAATTGACTCCTTACCAATAAGGATCGACACCATGGCGATGCGTCTGGCAGTGATGCTGCTGTTCCTCTATTCCACCCCGATTGTCTCGGCGGCCCAGCCCGTTCCCGGTGAGCTGGAAGTTGCGCGTGAGCGATTGTTGAGTTTGTTGGGCGACTGATTGGATCAGACAGCAATGGGTTGCATGATTGCCTTTGTGGCGAGGGAGCTTGCTCCCGCTCGATTGCGTAGCAATCGCTAAAAGGGGGCTGCTGCGCAGCCCAGCGGGAGCAAGCTCCCTCGCCACAAAAGCCCCCTTAGCCATAGAAGCTCATTACCCACAAAAACCGCGCTAACTGGGCAAATGGTTACTTAGCCATGATCGCCACGAACAGCTCGGAATCCAGAAACCCCTGCAGCCAGTCCTGTAGCCGAGGGTAGGGCGCCTGGGCAAACCAGTCGCGGTCGACATGGGCGAACTGCCGTATGAAGGGCAGCACGGCCACGTCGGCCAGGCTCGGGTGCTCCGCCGCCAGGAATGGCCGGGCTTCAAGCAATGCCTCCAGTCTGCGCAGAAAATTTTCACCCTCGCTACGGTAATGTTCCTTCGAGTACTCGGGATGGCGTTCGGGGTATTTGTAGCGATTCAAGTGAAGCTTGAACACCCGGTCGTTTTCCTCGACCAACGCCGCTGTCAGCGCTTGACCTTCGGGGTCGTCCCGTAGCCTCCAGTCTTGCGGATCATGCAGGTCCAAGGCCCAGCTCATGATCTCCAGGCTTTCATCGATCACCCGGTTATCGACTTGCAGCACCGGCACCGTGCCTTTGCTGGAGAGGGCGAGCATCTCGGCGGGCTTGGCCTTCAGGCTGACTTCGACAATCGTCACCTCGACCGCGCTGTAGCGCAAGGCCAAGCGCGCCCGCATCGCATAGGGGCACCGACGGAAGGAGTAGAGCGTGGCGCAACTCATTTCACCTCCACCGTGCTCAACCCGTTGCCCTGGCGCCGCACCTGGATCTGCACCGGGATCCGCTCGTGCATTTCCTGCACGTGGGAGATCACCGCGACCTTGCGACCCTGGGCCTGCAAACCGTCGAGGGCGTCCATCGCCAGTTGCAGCGATTCGGGGTCGAGACTGCCGAAGCCTTCGTCGATGAACAGCGATTCGATCTTCAAGGTGCTGGACGCCATCGAGGCCAGGCCCAAGGCCAGGGCGAGGGAGACCAGGAAGGTTTCGCCGCCGGACAACGAATGCACCGAGCGCAGTTCGTCGCCCATTTCCGTGTCCATCACCAGCAACCCGAGCATGCTGCCGCCGCGCTTGAGCCGGTAGCGGCGCACCAGTTGCCGCAGTTGGGCATTGGCGTGGTGCACCAGCAAGTCGAGGTTGTAGGCCTGGGCCAGCTTGCGGAAACGATCACCGGTGGCCGAGCCGATCAGGGCATCGAGGCGTGCCCAGCGCTGGTATTCGGCGTAGGCCTGGTCGATCTGCTGGGCCAGGGCCTGGTTGGCGTTCTGCCGGCGCTGGTCCTCGGCCTGTTCGGCGCGCAGTTCGGCGCAACGCTGTTCACTGGCGGCGAATTGCGCTTGCAGCTCGGTGAGGGCTTCGGCGAGTTGCTCGGCGGCCAGGTTGCCGTTGTGCTGGGCCTGGTGATTGTGCAGGCGTTGCTCGCGTTCGGTGAGCAGGACTCGGGCCTGTTCGATGGCTTTTTCGCTGTTGAGCAAGCGCTGGCGCAACTGGCTGACCTGTTGCTCGTCCAGGCTGAGCAGGCTTTCGAGGGCGGCATCGTCCAGTTCAGGATGACCGGTGCGCCACTGCGCGATGCCCGTAGCCAGGGCTTGAAGCTCGTGTTCCAGGGATTGTGCCTGTTCCTGGCGGGCCTTGAGTTCGGCGGCCAGTTGCACGAGGTTGTTGCGCAATTGCTGCAACTGCTGATTGGCCGCTGCCTCGGCCTCCCGGGTCTGTTCGAGGCTCTGGTCGAGTTGTTGTTGCCAATGTTCGGCGCTGATGTGCTCACCGAGCAGTTGCGCGAGTTTTTCCTGGCCGGCCTGCTGTTGCTCGCTCAAGGTGCTGAATTGCACGCGGGCCGCGTCCAGTTGCTGGACGCGAGTCTGCTGGCGGTCCTGTTCTTTTTCCAGGGTCTGCTGGCGCTGGAGCTGTTCGCCCAGTTCGTCGCGTTGCTGGTCCAGTTGCGCCAGGCGCTGGGCGATCTGCTGGTCGAGCTGCAAGAAGGTCGCGGCGGGATCGCTGCGCAACGCCTGCAAGGTATCCGCCGGCAGCAGGGTGCTGAAGTGGCTCAATTCCTCGTCCAGGCGCTGGCGGTCGCGGGCCAGCGCTTGCTGCTGGTTGTCCAGGTGCTGTGAGGCCTGTTGGCTGGCGACTTCGGCCTCGCGCAGGCGCTGGCCCATCCGGGCGGCGTCTTGCTGCAGGGTCAGCAGGGCGGCTTGCCGTTGTTCGTCCTGGCTGATGTGCTGGTGCAGTTGGCTGTTCTGCTGGGCAAGCCAGGCGTCGCGCTTGCTCGAATCCTGGGCCAGCAGTTGCGCCGACAACGGGTGGGCTTCCAGGCTAGGCGCCAAGCCCTGTTGCTGGCTGGCGAGCTGCTCCTGCTGCTGTTTAAGCTCCTTGAGCTGGGCCATGACGCCGCTGTACTGCGCCCGTAGCTCGATGACTTTTTCATTGAGCAGTTCGACGGCTTTGCGGGCGTTGGCCTCTTCGGATTCATCGAAGCGCCCGAGGTTTTCCAGCAGGGCTTCGGGTTGATGATAAGGATGCTCGACGCTGCCGCACACCGGGCAGGGTTGCTTGTCCTGCAACTGGGCGCGCAGTTGCTCGACGCTTTCGCTGCGGGCCAGGCGCTGGCGTGCCAGCAGTTCGCGGGTCACGGTCAGGGCCTGCTCCGCGATGGTCAGTTCGGCCTTGGCTTCGCCGCCCTCACGCACCAAGCGGTCACGTTCCTGCAACGCCTGTTGCTGGCGTTGTTCGAGTTCGGCGCCGCGTTTGTCCAGCTCTAGCTGACTGGCCCATAGCCGGGTCAGTTCTTCGAACGCGCGCAGTTGCTTGCGGTTGTCTTGCAGCAAATTGCCGAGCAACTGGATCTGTTCGGCCACCGCGTCGGGCTCGGCGCCCGCTTCCTTGTACAGTACCTCGAGGTCTTGCCGGCGGCTGGCCAGTTCTTCGGCGGCGCGGGCGGCGCTGTGTTCCAAGGTGGCGAGTTCGGCCTGGCCCTGGTTCAGGCGATTGCCGATCAGCATCAGTTGTTGGAGGCGATCGCGATAGGCGTTCCAGGCGTCGCTCAGCGGCGCCAGGTGGGTGCTTTGCTCAAGTTCGCCGGCGATGCGCTGCAAGCGCTCGGCCACCTGTTTTTGCTGATCGAGCAAGGTATCGATGGTGCGCTGGCCTTCGGTGCACGCCTGTTGCGCCTGTTCCTGGCGCTCGGCGGCCTGGCTGGTGTCCTTGGCGAGGCGGGCCAGGCTGTTTTGCTCTTCAAAGGCCTGGCGCAGCAACGGCGCACAGTCGCTACTTTGTTGCCGGGCTGCGGCCTGTGCCAGTTGCGCGACGTCCAGGCGTTTTTCCAGTTCGGCCTGTTGTTCATGCAAGTCGATCTGCTGTTGGGTGAGCTGCTGGATCTGCCCGGCCAACGGGTCGAGCTGTCGGCGCAGTTCTGCCTGGCGGATGAATTGATGGCGCTGGGGTGCCAGTTGTTCCAGGCGGGTCAGTTTCAGGCGTTTGTCGGCCAGGGCGTCCCAATCGACCTGGGCCTGTTGCAACTGCTCGGCGGCACTGGCGTGTTCGTCCTGCAACTGGCGCAGGTCCCGCAGCCAGATGTGTTGCTGTTCCAGTTGCTTGAGCTGCGCCTGCTGGGTCTTGAGCTGCTGCTGGGCGTCGTTGAAGCGCTGGTCCAGCTCGGCCCGGGCTTCGGGAGCCAGCGGCGTGACGCCGCTGGCCTGGTCCTGCAATTGCCGGTGGCTGTCCTTGGCTTGTTTGGCCTTGTCGAAGGCGCGGCGGCCTAGGCGGGTATACAGGGCGGTGTCGGTGAGTTTTTCCAGCAGTTCGCTGCGGTCGTTGTCATCGGCCTTGAGGAACGCGCTGAACTCGCTCTGGGCCAGCAACACGGCGCGGGTGAACTGCTCGAAGTTCAGGCCCAGGGCGGCTTCGAGCTGGGTCTTGTATTCGCCTTTCTGGCTCGCCAGCAGTTGATCGTTGTCCAGGTCCCGCAGGCTCTGGCGGCTGGCTTGCAACTTGCCGCCGGCCTTTTCCCGGGCGCGATTGGCTTCCCAGCGGGCTCGATAGCGGCGCCCATCGATGCCACGAAAATCCACTTCGGCAAAGCCGTCGCCGGTGCCACGGCGCAACAGCGTGCGCGGGTCGCCCGTGGCGATCTCGCCATCGACGTCCGGCACCTTGGCGTCGCGACCGGTGTTGTTGAGGCGCGGCACGGCGCCGAACAGCGCCAGGCACAAGGCGTCGAGCAGCGTGCTCTTGCCGGCGCCCGTGGGGCCGGTAATGGCGAACAGGCCGGCGCTGGCCAAGGGCTCGGCGGTGAAATCGATTTCAAAAGGCCCGGCCAGGGACGCCAGGTTCTTCAGGCGGATCGCGAGAATCTTCATGGCTGCTCGCTCTCCATCTGCACGTCTTGCAACAGCACGGCAAAGTCCTTGAGGGTTTGTTCATCCACTTCGTTGCCGTAGGTGTCCTGCCAGGCGCGGCTGAACAGTTCCTGCGGGCTGAGCTGATCCAGCTCCACCAACGCACCGTCGTCATCGGCGCCGCCAGTGCCACCGTTGCCGGCGTACTCGGCGCCAATCCGTACCAGGCGCACGGCCTTGCCTTGCAACGCGGTTTCAACCTGGTGGCGCAGGTCTGGCTGTGGTTCGTCGAGGCGCACCCGCACCTCCAGCCAGGGTTGGCGCTGGATGTCGGCCAGCAGGTCGATGTCGGGCAGCTCCTTGAGTTGCCCGAGAATATCGGCCAGGGGGGCCGGGCCCAGGCGTTGCAGGTTGACGGCCCGGGGAATCAGGCGTGGTTCGACCTTGACCAGCGTCTCGCCGTCCAGCGTGACGTCGAGAATCTGGTGCTGGTAGCCAATCTCCGAGAACGACAGTGGGATTGGCGAGCCGCTGTAGCGGATACGTTCTTCACCGTTGACCTTCTGCGGCTTGTGCAAGTGGCCCAGGGCGACGTAGCTGATGCTCGGGCCGAACAGGCTGGCGGGCAGGGCCTCGGCGTTGCCGATGATCAGGCTGCGTTCGGAATCCTCGGACACCGAACCGCCGGCCATGTGCGCATGGCTGACGGCGATCAGCGCCTGGCCTTTCTTGCGCTTGCTGTTGGCGGCGGCGATCAGCCACTCATGCACCTGGCCGATGCCCCGCAGGTAGTCATCGCCCAATTGCGCGCCGGTGACTTCGGCGGGGCGCAGGAACGGCAGGGCCAGGCACCACGCCTTGACCTTGCCCTTGGCATCGGGCAGCGGCAATAACAGCCGCTCGACGTCCAATTGGCCGTCGTCCAGCCACAGCACCCGGCCCAAGGCGTGGGTGCGCAAGCGGCGCATCAGCGGCGCGGGCAATTCGATGCGCGAGCCGGAGTCGTGGTTGCCGGCGATCATCACGATGGTCAGGTTGGCGTTTTGTTCATGGGCGCTGACGATGAAATCGTACAGGCGTTCCTGGGCTTTGACCGGCGGGTTGACGGTGTCGAAGATGTCACCAGCGATCAGCAGCACGTCGGGTTTTTCCTGGCTCAGCTGACGCAGCAGCCAATCGAGGAAGCAGGCGTGTTCGAAATCGCGTTCCTGGCCGTGCAGATTTTGCCCCAGGTGCCAGTCGGAGGTGTGAAACAGACGCAAGGTGAACTCCAGAAACAGATGATGGCCGCGTTGAAGAGGAGGGCGGCTAAAAGAAGGGGAGTTTACTGGGAAACGGGGGGGAGGATCTGTTCAACTTCATTGGATCTATCTGAACACGACCCTGTGGCGAGGGAGCTTGCTCCCGCTCGATTGCGCAGCAATCGCAAGAGGGGGCTGCTGCGCAGCCCAGCGGGAGCAAGCTCCCTCGCCACAAAAGCCACAAAAGCCACAAAAGCCACAAGGCTGAAAAAGCTGCAAAACAAAACGCGGGTTATTTGGGATAAAGCGGCGGCAATCCGGAATCACCGGCCGAATCCAGCGCCCCTTCGGTGGGCGGAATGGTACGGATGGCCCGCCACAAGTCTTCGCCTTGCCAATGCTGGCCGGTCTCGCTGTAGAGCGCGCCGTTGAGGCCATCCAGGGCGTCGGACAGCGGCACGAAACGCGCGGCCATGTCGGCCAGGGTTTCCGGTTGCTGGCGGGCCCAGGCGTCCAGGGCTTGGCGGGTGGCGTGGGGGTCGTTGGCCAGGCAGGTGCGCTTGAGGTCGTCCAGCAGGGTGCGTGGGCTCGGTCCGGCCTGGGTCGAGCGCAGGATCGCCGGCTGCCAACGGGCGCGCCACCACAAGCCGAAGCCGAGCAGCGTCGTGCAGGCCAGGATCAGGCTGCTCAGTTGCCAATACCACAGGGTCTCGCTGTCCACCGTGGTCACGATCTGTGTCGTGCTGGCCGGCGTATCCACCATCAGGCTCGGATTGTTCGCCACTTGCAGGGTCCGCGCCGGGAGACTGGTGCGGTCCAGATGATCTTCCAGGGTGTTCCACCAGACCACTTCCACCGGTGGCAGCTCGATGGTGCCGCTGCGGTTGGGCACCAGTGCCTCGCGGTCCTCGCGGCTGCCCACCAGTCCGCGTTCACTGCTGCGGCTGCTCAGTACCGGTTGGTCTGGATAACGCCGCAGGCCATTGATCTCGGTGGCCGGCAACGGCGGCAACTGGGCGCTGGCCAGGCCTTCGGCTTCCAGGGTCAGGCTTCGGGTCAGGGAGTCGCCGACCTGGCTGTGGGTCGGCTCCGGGCTCCAGCTTTCACTCAACGACAGGCTGCGTGCCGGCAGCCAGGGCACGTCGGCCGGGTAGCTGGCCGGCTTGGGTTTGACGCTCAGCAGCAGTTGCTCGGAGCTGACCCGCATCAATTGGCCGGGCTTGGGGCCTGAAGGGGCGGCGTCCTGGGCCACCGGTTCGACCAGGGTGGCACTGAAGGTCTGGGCCGGAATCGTCAGCTCGCCGCTGCGCTGCGGGTAGATGCCATAACGCAGTTCGATGACGCCATGGCGTACATCGTTGATGACTTTTTCGTAGGTGCGCGATTCACCCAGTTGTTCGGTGCGCGCATCGGGGATGTGCAGCGGCGTCAGGCTGCTGTCGTCATACAGCGACACCGAATGGTAGATGCGCAGGGTCAGGATCGCTTGGGCCTGCACATACACGTCGCGCTGGTCGAGGCTGGCCTCGATGAACACTGGCGCCAGGGTTCCCGAGGCGTTGCGGGTTTCGCTTTCGATGACTTGCAGGGTGATCGGCTGAGTGCTCACTTCGCCCAGTTGCAGCGGCGGAATGACCACGGTGCCGCTTCGACGTGGCAGCAAGGTGATGATCCAGCGGGTGGTGGCGCGGTTCTCGCCGTCGAGGGTCGTCAACTGATTGACCTGGCGGGTGCCGCGCACATCGAACAAGGCCTGGAGCGGGCCCAGGTCGGGTTTGCCGAACAACGTGGCGTCATTGGATTCCAGGGTCAGTTCCACCGTTTCCCCGGAGTTCAGGCGGCTGCGGTCCACACTGGCCGTCAGCTGTGCAGCCTGGGTTCCAGAGGCCCAGAGCAGCAAGACGAGGAGGTAGGCGGTGAAGCGGGTCATGGGGTTTTTCCCTGGGCCTGATGGCTTTGCTGTTCATACCAGAATTTACGCCTGAGCAGCTCGCCGGGGTTATCCGGGATCTGGCGCAGCCATTGTTCCATGGCCTGGCGTTGTTCTTCTTCATTGCGCTGGCCGCCGGCGGGACGCAGCGGTGGCGTGGTGGTCTGTTCGTCAGGCAGCTCGCTGCCCGGCACATCCTGGGCGGTGGGCGGCTGTGCGGCCCGTGGGGGCTGGGATTCGTCCGGCGTCGCGGCGGTCTCGGTGGATGGCTGTCCCGGTTCGGAAGACTGGCTCGTCGAAGTGCTATCCGGCGCTTGCTCGGAGGGGGCTGGTTCCTCGTTTTCCGCGGGCTTGGGCTCTGGCGCCGGTGGTGCCTGCTCCTTCAACAGGCTCTGCACCAGCGCTTTGTTGGTCTGGGCCGGGCGCAGGTCGGGTTGCAATTCCAGGGCTTGTTCGTAGGCATCCAGTGCGGCCTCCAGCTCACCGCTCTTGGCCAGGGCGTTGCCACGATTGTAGTGGGCACGGGCGTCGTTGCCTTCGGCGAAGCGTCGGGCGGCTTCGCTGTATTGACCGGCTTCGTACAGGGCGACGCCTTGCCATTGGCTGTCCTCGAAGCGGGCGGCGGCTTCGGCGGGGCGCTTTTGCTTGAGCAAGTGCTGGCCCTGTTGATCGGCGCGCAACCACAGGTCCTGGAATTCGAAGGCGTGGCCGGTTTGCGGCAACACGAACAGCAGCGGCAGGCAGAACAGCCAGCCGCGACGTCCGGCGCAGGCGGCAAGCAGCAACAATGGCAGGAGCAGCCAATAACCCTGGTCGGCCCAGGTGTCCAGGCGCAACGTCTGGCCGTCACTGCGCAGATGGCGAGGACCGTCCAGCAGGCCCAGGCCGCGCAGGTCGCTGTCATCCAGCCGCGCCGGTCGGTAGCGACCGTCCAATTCGTTGGCGAAGGCCTTGAGGCCCGGGCTGTCCAGGCGCGGCACCAGGATCGAACCCTGGGCATCCTTGAGGTAACTGCCATCTTCCTGGGCCACCGGTGCGCCTTCCCGGGTGCCGATGCCCAGCATCAGCCATTGCGTGGCGGAACCGTCCAGGACTTGGCGGATGCCTTCACGTTCCTGTTCGTTCAACGACGAACCGATCAGCAGGATCCGACCGTGGCCGAGTTCACCCTGGTCCAACAGGGCCATGGCCTTATGGACCGCCAGGTCGGCGCGATGACCGCCTTGGGGCATGATCGACGGCGCGAGGGCTTCGAGCAGGTTGGCGCTGGTGGCCAGGTCGTCGGACAGCGGCACCAGCGTGTGGGCGCTGCCGGCATAGACAATGATCGCGGTTTGGGCATCGCTGCGGTTCTGCAGCAGGTCCAGCAGCTTGCGCCGAGCCTGCTCCAGGCGCGTCGGCGGGACGTCGGTGGCGAGCATTTCCGGGGTCAGCTCCAGTATCACCACCAGCGGATCGGCGGGTTTCTGGCTGGTCTGCTCGACCCGCGCCCAGCTCGGCCCCAGCAACGCCAGCACGATCAACAGCCAACCCAGTCCCAGGGCGATCCATGGCAGCCGGCTTTCCCGACCCGTGCCACCGCTGAGCAGCACGGCGTGGAAGGCCGGGGGCAAGATCATCTGCCAGCGGCCCACTCGCTTCTGTCGATGCCACAGTTGCCAGAGCAACCAGCCCAGCAACGGCAGCAGCAACACGAACCAGGGGCGCAGCCAGTGTGGCCAGAGGGCGATCATCGACGCCTCCGCAAGCGCAGCCGCTTGAGCCGTTGACGCCACTCGGTGTGTTGGGCCGGTTTGAACAGCGCCTGGTTGAGCAGGCGCTGCAATGGATTGTCCGGCCAGCGCGTCCGGGCCGCCAGCAGCACGCTCAGCAACAGTGCAACGGTCAGGGGCCAGTGATACAGCGCCAGGGCAGGGCGCGCTTGGGTCGGTTGCTGGGTCACCGGTTCGAGCTGGTCGAGGGTGGTCTTGATCGCCAGCAGTTGCTCACCATCCTGGGCGCGGAAATAACGACCGCCCGTGACCTGGGCAATGTCCTTGAGGGTCGGCTCGTCGAGGTCCAGGCTCGGGTTGACGCCGAGGAAGCCCGCCGTGCCGCTTTGTTCCGGGTCGGCACCGATGCCGATCGGGTAGATTTTCACGCCTTCGTCGGCGGCCAGCTGCGCCGCAGTCAATGGATCGATTTCGCCGCCGTTGTTGGCACCGTCGGTGACCAGGATCAACACGCGACTGTGGGCCGGACGCTGGCGCAGGCGCTTGAGGGCCAGGCCGATGGCGTCGCCAATCGCGGTATTCTTGCCGGCGATACCGATGCGCGCCTCGTCGAGCCAACGCCGCACGGTGCGACGGTCGAAGGTCAGCGGCGCCTGCAAGTAGGCCTGGCTGCCAAACAGGATCAGGCCGACCCGGTCACCTTCGCGGCCTTCGAGAAAATCCCCGAGCATGTGCTGGACCAGCGTGAGGCGGCTGACTTCTTCGTCCTTCCACTGCATGTCGGGAAAGTCCATGGAACCGGAGACGTCCACCGCCACCAGCAGGTCGCGACCGCTGGCGGCAATGGGCAACGGTTCCCCCAACCACTGCGGCCGGGCGGCGGCGATCAGCAACAGCAGCCAGAGCAGGATAAAAGGTGCCTGTTGTCGCCAGGTCGGCAGATTGGCCCGGGCCCGACGGCCCACCAGGCCTTCCAGGTCGCCGAGGAAACTGACCTTGAGCGCCGGCTCGCCGCTGTCGGCCGCCGGCAGCACCAGGCGCATCAGCCAGGGCAACGGCAACAGGGCGAACACCCATGGCCAGGCAAATTCAAACATGTTTGCGAATCCAGATTTCCACCGCCTGGGTCAGGCCGGCGATGGCTTTGTCGTCGAGCTTGCATTCGGGTTTGTAAGCGCCTTCCACCAGTACCATCCAGCGTGTCAGGCCGGCGGCCGGGCAACGGTTGTCGAGGAAGGCCAGCCATTTGCGCCCATTGAGGGTGTGGCTCTGGCTGTAGGGATAGTGATTGCGACACAGGCGCTTGAGCAGCCCGTTGAGCTGCTGCAGCCAGGCACCGGCCGGCGCGCCGTCGTAGGGTTTGGGCAGCCGGGCGAGTTCGGCCAGGGCGGCCACGCGCACCGGGTCCAGGGGTTGCTCATTGCGGTCCGTGGTGCGCTTGGCGGGAATGAAGCGGCGCAAATGCCACAGCCCCAGGCCCAGCAGCGGCAACAGCACCAGCAGCAACCACCAGCCCGGCGCGGGTGGCCAGAAGCCGATGGGCGGTGGCGCCATCAACGGTTGCAGTTGATCGAGACTGCTCATCGGCTTTTCCCGGCCCGCTTGGGGTTCAGGTATTCGCGCAATTGCTCGACCATGTCACCCTGGGTGCTCAGGGGCATCATCAGGATTCGCAGCTTCTGCGCCAGCAGCTCCCAACGTTCCTGGCGAGCGTCGGCCTGGGCGCGATAGGCCTGGCGCAACTCGACATTCAGGGTGTCGAGCTCCAGTTGGGCATCGCGCTGGGCGAAACGCAGCAAGCCGGCGGCGGGCAAGGCGTGGTCCAGTGGGTCCGACAGCGGCAGCAGCAACAGGTCGCAATGGCGCGACAGCAGGCTCAGTTGCTGCTCGGCGCTGTCGGACAAGGCACGCTCGTCGCAAATCACGATCACCAAGCTGCCGGGCCGCAGCACTTCCCGGGCTCGACGCAGGGCGATGCCGAACGAGTCGCGGTCCGGCTCGCCCTCGGTGTGCAGCGATTGGTTGACCCGCACCAGCCGGTTGAGCAATTGCAGAAGGCTCTGTTTGCTGCGCCGCGGCTTGACCTCGTAATGGGTGTTGTTGCCGAACACCAGGCCGCCGACCCGGTCGTTGTGCCCTAGCGCGGCCCAGCCGATCAGGCTGGCGGCCTGGGCGGCGAGCACCGACTTGAACATCAACCCCGAGCCGAAGAACAGCCGGTGGCTTTGCTCGATCATGATGAAGATCGGCCGCTCGCGTTCTTCGTGGAACAGCTTGGTGTGGGGCTCCTGGGTCCGGGCGGTGACGCGCCAGTCAATGGTGCGCACGTCGTCGCCGGCCTGGTAGACCCGCACCTGGTCGAAATCCACCCCGCGTCCACGCAGCTTGGAGTGATGCAGGCCGATCAGCGGGCTGCGTTGGCCTGGTGTCGAGAACAATTGCACCTCGCGCACGCGATGGCGCATCTCGATCAGCTCCGAAAGGCTGACGCGGATGCCCGGTGCGGGCGCTAGGGGGTTATTCATGACGCATGCTCAAGCGACAGCGACGACGTCGAGAATCCGCTGCACGACCCGGTCCTGGTCGATGCCGGCGGCCTCGGCTTCGAACGACAGGATGATGCGATGGCGCAGCACGTCGAACAGCACGGCCTGGATATCTTCCGGGCTGACAAAGTCGCGTCCGGCCAGCCAGGCATGGGCGCGGGCGCAGCGGTCGAGGGCGATGGAGCCCCGCGGGCTGGCGCCGTAGGCGATCCACTCGGCCATCTCCGGGTCGAACTTGGCGGGGTTGCGGGTGGCCATGATCAGTTGCACCAGGTATTCCTCCACGGCGTCGGCCATGTACAAGCCGAGGATTTCCTTGCGTGCGGAGAAGATCGCCTGCTGGCTCACGCGACGCTCGGGCTTGGTCTCGCCGTTCAGCGCTTCACCCCGGGCCTGCTGGAGAATGCGGCGTTCCACGGTGGCATCGGGAAAACCGATCTTGACGTGCATCAGGAACCGGTCGAGCTGGGCTTCGGGCAACGGGTAGGTGCCTTCCTGCTCGATCGGGTTCTGCGTGGCCATCACCAGGAACAGCGGCGACAGCTCATAGGTGCTGCGCCCGACACTGACCTGACGCTCGGCCATGGCTTCGAGCAGGGCCGACTGGACCTTGGCCGGGGCGCGGTTGATTTCATCCGCCAGCACCAGGTTATGGAAGATCGGCCCTTGCTGGAACACGAAACTGCCGGTTTCTGGCCGGTAGATTTCGGTGCCGGTGATGTCGGCAGGCAGTAGGTCAGGGGTGAACTGAATGCGATGGAATTGCGCTTCAATGCCTTCGGCCAACTCTTTGATGGCCTTGGTCTTGGCCAGCCCGGGCGCACCTTCCACCAGCATATGACCGTCGGCGAGCAGGGCGATGAGCAGGCGCTCGATGAGTTTTTCCTGGCCGAGAATCTGCGTTGAAAGAAAGGTTCGCAGCGCCAGCAGCGCTTCACGATGTTCCATCGGTGACTGTTCCTGGAAAGGGTGGCCCCAGGCGTTCGGATAACGCCGGGGCTGGGGGCGTTACTTTAATGCATGGCAGGGGGTGGCGACTAACGGGATTTTGTCTGGTGTGCGGATTTGTGATCGGTTTGGAGTCGTTGTGGGAGCGGGCTTGCTCGCGAAGACGCAGTGTCAGGCAACATTTTCGTCAACTGACACACCGCTTTCGCGAGCAAGCCCGCTCCCACAGGGATCTGTGGTGTACACCCGAGATCAGTGTGGGAGCCGAGCCTGCTCGCGAAGAGGCCGGCACATCCAGCATCGTCGTCCCAGGCAGACTGCCATCGCGAGCAGGCTCGCTCCCACAGGAGATCTGCGGCATATGCGAATCCTGAGGCCACTCCAAAACAACTGTGGGAGCCGAGCTTGCTCGCGATGATGGCGGCACATACACCTCCAATCTTCGCTAGTTTTGCATCCGAATCTCATCCACCAGCAGCTTGATTGCTGGTCTGTCGACCAGCTCCCGCCACGGACCATCCTCCACGATTGCCCCAGCATGCATCACAATGACCCGGTCAAACCGATGCAGGTGATCAACGTCGTGGGTGACACATATCAATCCCTGCCCGGCAAAAACCTCGAATAACAGGTCCCAAAGGGGCGTGGTCAACCTGGGTTCGATGGATGCGCTTGGCTCGTCGAACATATTGAATTTTCCAGGCTTGTTGATCAGGCGCAGTAGCGATAGGCGTTTGGCTTCGCCTCCGGAGATATTCGATGCATTTTCGCTGACCTGCCGTGTAGCCACGATCTCATCCAGTTCCAGTTGTCGTATGGCTCTGGATAAAATGGGCGATGCGCTGCTTCCGAACAGAACCGATTGTTCAAAAGAGCCTTCCAGGAACCGTGGTTGTTGGGGGCAGTATCTCAAGGCATCCAAGTGAGCTTGACCGGTCAAAAGTGAGACCGGTACCGAGTCGATACTCAGTTGGTCACGCATTGATGCATCAAGCCCGGCGAGGACTTCCAGAAAAGTGGTTTTGCCTGCGCCGCTAGGGCCCGTAACAGCCACTGACTGCCCTTGGGCAAATGCCAGGGAGCGCTTGATCGACAGGCGAAGCGGTCCCGTTCCTGCCACTTCGCAGGGGTCGAGTTCCAGAACTGAGGACCGCTGGAAATCAACCCAGGCCAGCCGATTGCTGCGATCGAAATCCGGAAGCGATAGCAGACCCTGAAATTGACGCTGGTCTGCAAGAAACTGATCGAGAACACGATACCCTTCAGTCAAGGTTGAAATACTGAGCAGGTAGCTCCCCGCGATTGAAAAAATGGCAACCAGCTGCCCGACACTGATACTGGGCTGGCCCGAAAGCTGGTCTACGACGCCCCAGTAGAGCAATCCCCCAGTGGAAAGACTTACGAACAGTATCTTGGCGGTGCTCAGCAGGCCGCCAGATGATGCCGTAGTCACTGCGGCGTTGGCATAACGTCCGAACGCCGCGTTCAACGGGTGCAGGGCAGTAGGTACGGCACTTTCCAGTTTTATGATTTTTCCCGCGTTGAGGGTGTTGTAGAGGTGAGCGCTTAATTCATCTTCCTGTTCATTGACTGCGTCGATGTGCTTTCTCCGCCATCTGATGATTTTATGGGTGGCAGCCAGATAGATAACTCCGAACGCCGTCATGCTCAAAAAAATTTCACCGCCCCCTATGTAAATAAAAGCACCCCCAACAACGATGAACTCCAGGAGTACGGGGAGCGCAATGGTTACAATGAAAGTGAGTAGTTGTTCGTGGGCAGTAATTCCGCGTTCGACCGATTTGATGAAATGGCCGATTCTCCAGGCGTTGAATAACGAAAATTCTTTGCCTATGAGTTCGGTGATCCACTCAATGGAAGCGTTCATGATAATGCTCTGTACCAGCTTGGACAGCGCATGGAGTTGCAGGGGCGTGATGATGGCATGAATACATCCCGCGACAATCAGGCCTGCCGTCAGTGCGAGCAGGGTGCTGGATGCTGGATTTACGTTGCCTTGCAGCGTGTCGATGATGGTTCCGAGTAACAGCGGAGGGGCAAGTGTAATCAGTTTGAGTGCGATGATGGTGATTATAGTTGTCATCAGAAGTTTGGTGTGTTTTTTATAGGCGTTTTTTATCATTGCCCTAATGCTGTGCATGTACTCGCTCCTGGTTGTTTTGTGTTCGATAGTTCAACCGCGTAATACGTACTGAGGCACCACCAGGCGACCGTTTCTAATGATATTGAAGCGCTCAAGTCCTGGGATGTAGATTTGAGTGACGATGCTGTTGCCTGAAAAGCGAGCCACCGTTCGGTGGAATATTTTCATTCTTTTGCTTGATAGGTTTTTTTGCAGTTTTTCTAATTGTTCGGAGACTGTCGGGGAGTCGATATGTGCAGGGGAGTCAATTGTGGGAAGTGTCGCTCTTATGAGTGGTGCGAAGTCGATCAGGTGTTTCAGATGCCTTGATTTAGATAGTAGGTCAAAGGTTTCTCTATCTATGGATTCTTCAGTGGCATCATATAATTCCTCGGACTGGAACTGTTCAGTAACTGCCCTTTGGATTGCAGTATGGATTTCAAGCGAGCATCCGGAACCGATGGGTGAAAGATGGTGACCTCCAGGGCCCGCCTTGGGAAATGCCACTGCAAAATAAACTGACAGCACGTCCTTGATAATGATCACTTGCAGTCTGTTCGCTGACGCCAAGGCAGCGGGTTGGCTCGTCAGCGCTGTTTCAAGCAACGCGGTAGAAGGTGTGTACAGCTCCATTGCCGGACCGAGGCCACAGACAACCATGTAGAAAAGAGACAGGATATGCCTCTCGATTGTTTCGTGGGCACCATGTAACAGTGCTTCGTTCTCTGTGCAACCGAAAGCAATTCCTGAATTTGATGAGTAGCGAGATAGAAAGCGCAGTGCGGAATTCGAATCTTCGTGGATGTTTTGTGTCGTTTCGGGGCATAGAAGGAGGCACGGCGCGAATAGTTCTTCATTATTGTTGAGTGAGGTAAGCCTAAAACACTCGATTAATTTTTCGGTGTGAGGCAGGCTGGTAAAGATTCCATCGTCTGCAACTACTTTTTGAGTAGCTATCTTGTCGGAGCGGTATCGTATGGGAGCATCAGCAAGAGGCTGAAACGTGCTGAAGTGTTCAATGCTTTCTGCCAGTGCACCTATTAGTGAGTCAGGTCCCTTGCCAGCCCCCGATTCAACGAGGTTATCGTTGCCATCAAACAGTTCGGCAGTCGCCACTAGCTTGGATGGTGTCGTGTACCGTGTTACGGCACTGAGGCCCAGTGCATGGAGCGTGGACATTATATTGAATAGCGCTTCGGTGGGTGATAGTTCTCGTTCTGACATGTGGGTCTCCTTTAAAGGATGCCGAAAGGAGATCCTTTCGGCATCTGTTCGCCGATATTTAATCGGTCACTGGCTTAATTGGTCAGTGACGCGAAAAAGTCGGCTTCCGTTGCGAGGAGATCTTTAGAAAGGCCTAATGCCTGCGGCAGACCAAAAAAGGTATGATTTATTTCAGAGCGTTTCCTACCCATGTCGATTTACTCCCATGTAGTTAATGAGCGTCGCGACGCGAGCGCCCAACTTGCGTTTGTTCGCAAGTGATTAATTAATAGCATTGGGGTGAGGTGAAGGCTATTGCGCGACTTCCGAGGCTGGCGTAGGTTCGTTCTTGCCGTTGAGTAGGAGGGGAGTGTAGGAATGTAGCTGCTTTGTTGAAAGTGTGGTTTCTCTCTACTGTTTTCGCCGTTTGGGGTGTTTATATTATTTTAAGAAAGGATCAAAAGGATAATCTGGCAGTTGTGTTTTAAGGCAGGTGTGCCCGGAAAAATTGTGTTGCGTGCGCATTTAAAGGAACACAGTTGCCATCGCGACCCTGCTCGCGATGGCATATTCGCAGGCGGCAACAACTCAGCCTACCCACGCCCCCGCATTCACCAGATTCACCGGCCGCTCCCCCGCCAACGCCGCCAACAGGTTGTCCACCGCACAGCGTGCCATTGCCTCCCGGGTCTCATGGGTGGCCGAGCCCATGTGCGGCGTCGCGACCACGTTGTCCATCTGCAACAGCGGCGAATCGGCATTCAAGGGTTCGCGCTCGAACACATCCAGCCCCGCGCCACGGATCTGCTGGTTGCGCAGGGCTTCGATCAACGCCGCTTCATCCACCACCTTGCCCCGGGAAATATTGATGAAGATGCTCTCGGGACGCATCTGCGCGAACGCTTGGGCGCCGATCAGCCCGTGGGTCTCGGCTGTCAGCGGCAAGGTCAGGCAGATGAAATCCGCCTGCTGCAACAGCGTTTCGAGACTGCAATAACGTGCGCCGAACCGCTGCTCGACCGCAGGCTTGGGCGAATGGCTGTGGTAGAGCACCGGCATGCCGAAGCCGAAGTGCCCGCGCTGGGCCAGGGCTTCGCCGATGCGCCCCATGCCGATGATGCCCAGGGTCTTGCCATGGACGTCGGTGCCGAAATGCTGGGGGCCGATGCTCTGTTGCCACCTGCCTGCGCGGACCTGATTGGCCAGCTCCACCACGCGCCGGGCGGTCGCCAGGATCAGCGCGAAACCGGTGTCTGCGGTGGTCTCGGTCAACACGTCCGGGGTATTGCTGAGCAGGATCCGGCGTTCGGTCAGGTAATCGATGTCGTAGTTGTCGACCCCCACCGAGACGCTGGCGATGGCTTGCAGGTTCGGCGCCAGGTCCAGCAGCGCCGCGTCGAGCTTGAGGCTCGCGCCCAGCAGGCCGTGGGCGCTGGGCAGGGCGTCGCGCAGTTGTGTCAGGCCCTGGGCGTCGAGGCGTTCGATGAGCGTGACTTGGGCCTGGGCTTGCAGGCGTTCCATCAGTTGCGCTGACAGTTTTTTGTACAACACCACGTGCTTTTTCATGGGATGGGTCTCGATTCAGGAACGGGCGGGCGCCGGGTTGGGCGTCGCGGGGTGGGAGACGGTCCGGTCGCTGGCGCCAGGCTTGAGGGCGAGGGTCAGGACCACCGACAGCAGCAACGCACCGCTCATCAGCAGGAAGGACATGCCGGGGGAGCCAGTGGTGCCGTTGAGGTAGCCCACCAGGTACGAGCCGCCGAACGAGCCCAGCGCGCCCATGCTGTTGATCAAGGCCATGGCACCGCCGGCGACATTGGCCGGGAGGATTTCCGGAACGATGGCGAAGAACGGCCCGTACGGCGCATACATGCAAGCGCCGGCAATCACCAGCAAGCCATAGGACCACCAGAAGTGCTCGGCCCCCAGCAGGTAGGAGGCGTAGAACGCGATGGAGGCGATCAGCAGCGGCGGCCAGACGAAACGCTTGCGCTTCTGTGCCTTGTCCGACGCCCAGGACACCACCAGCATGCCGATCACCGCCGCCAGGTACGGCAAGGACGACAGCCAGCCGGCCTCGACCATGTTCATCTGCAGGCCGGCCTTGAGGATCGACGGCAACCACAGCACAAACCCATAGACGCCGATGCTCCAGCAGAAAAATTGCAACGCCAGGATGACCACCTTGGGCGAGCGGAAGGCCTCGGCGTAGTTCTTCACTGCTTTGATGCCGACCTGTTCGGCCGCCAAGGCACTTTCCAGGTCGTGTTTTTCCTGGTCGTTGAGCCACTTGGCCTGGGCTGGGCGATCATCGGCCAGGCGCCACCAGACAAAGGCCCAGAGCACCGCCGGCAAACCTTCGATGATGAACATCCAACGCCAGTCGAATTGCTGCACCAGGTAACCCGAGACCACGGACATCCACAGCATGGTCACCGGGTTGCCAAGGATCAGGAAGGTATTGGCGCGCGACCGTTCGGCCCGAGTGAACCAGTGACACAGGTACACCAGCATCGCCGGCATTACTGCGGCCTCGACCACCCCAAGCATGAAGCGGATGACGATCAGCCAGTAGGCGTTGGAGACCATGCCCGTCAGGGTGGCCAGTGACCCCCAGAGGATCAGGCTGACGAAGATCAGCTTCTTCACGCTGTGCTTTTGCGCGTAGATCGCCCCGGGTATCTGGAAGAAAAAGTAGCCGAGGAAAAACAGTGCGCCCAGCAGCGACGATAGTCCTGGGGTGATCATGAGGTCCTCGGCCATGCCCGAGGCGGCGGCGAAGCCATAGTTGGCCCGGTCGAGGTAGGCCAGGCTGTAGGTGATGAACACGATGGGCATGATGTACCACCAGCGGCGGGTGGCGAGGTTGAGCGTTTGCATGTCATTGACTCCTGAGCTTGTTGTTTTTGTTGCAGCAGGTGCGTTTGTGGTGGCTTCAATCGCGAGCAGGCTCGCTCCCACATGGATTTGCGCTGACCCTGTGGGAGCGAGCCTGCTCGCGATCGGCGTCATTGAATTCGGCCAATAGCTCAAGGCGCGTCGGCAACCCCTCCATGTCTCCGCGGCTCTGCACCGCGCGGCTGCCAATCCAGTTGGCGCGCTGCACGGCCGCGGTGATGGCCTGGCCTTCGAGCAATGCGCTGATCAAGCCGACGGCGAAGCCATCCCCGGCGCCCACGGTGTCGATCACCTGGGTTACCGGCACGCCGGCAATGACGCCTTCGTCCAGCGGCGTGCGGTAATAAGCGCCGTCCGCGCCGAGCTTGATCACGACGATTTCGGCGCCTTGGTCCAGGTAGAACGCGGCGATGTCAGCCGGATCGTCGAAACCCGTCAGCAGCCGGCCTTCGCCGAGTCCCGGCAAGACCCAGTGGGCGAGGGCGGCGAGGCGATTGATTTCAGTGATCATCATCGACTCGCTGCGCCACAGGCTTGGCCTCAGGTTGGGGTCGAACGACAGGCTGCGGCCGGCCTCGCGCATACGGGTCATCAGCTCAAATGACATCTCGCGGGCCTTGTCCGACAGCGCCGGGACGATGCCAGTGGCGTGCAAGTGTCGGGCGTCAAGCAACGCCGGGGCGATGGAGTCGATGGACAGATGACTGGCCGCCGAACTGCGCCGGAAATACTCGACTTGCGGGTCGCTGCCATCAACCGTAAGGGATTTGAACTGGAAGCCGGTGGGGTGCTCCGGGTCGACCGCCACATGGCGACAATCCAAGCCTTCGTTCTCCAGCGTCTGCGTCACGAAGCGTCCCAGGGAATCGGCGCCGACCCGGCTTAGCCACGCGACCTTGAAGCCCAGTCGCGACAGCCCGATGGCCACGTTGCTGTCGGCCCCGGCGATACGCTTATGAAACTGGTCGACACTGGCCAAGTCACCGCGCTGATCCGCCACCAGCATCGCCATGGTTTCGCCGAACGACAACACATCGAATTCAGACATGGACAGGCTCCCGGCGCGATTGCCCGAGACGGGACAGGGTGGCGACATGGCGGGTGGTCAATTGCAGCAAGTCATCGCCTTGCAACGGATACTCGGCGGCGCGCATGACGCCGGCAGGCATGTGCTTGAGCAGTTGTTCCCACAGATGCAGATCGGTCATGGCCGGAGGCGCGGCGACGAGTTTGCCGTCGGCGCGCCGGGCCACGGCCTTGCAATGCACATAGGCCACATACCGTCCGAGTTGTCGGGCGGCCACGGCGGCCGATTGGTCCTGCCATTGCCAGTTGCCGATGTCGAAGGTCATGGCAACGGGCAACCCTTGATATTCGACGGCGGTGAAGAACCGTTGCAACGGTTCGATCCGCCCGCCTTGCAAGGTCTGGTCGTTTTCCACCAATAACTGCACCGGGCTTGCGGAGAGCACCTGGGCCAATGCCGACAGGTCATTGGAGTCGGTGAAGTGACCGAGGGAGACTTTCAGCCAGGTCGAACCGAACGCCTCGGCGCGTTGCAGGGCGAGTGCCAGGGCAGGGTTGGGCCTGGGCTGGCCGGCGAGCCACAGCTCCAGAGGCGACGAGAAGATACTGTGCAGGCCCCGGGCCCGGGCAGCGACGGCCAGTTCCGCAGGGTGTTCGGTGGTGAGCAATTCTTCGCGCCATTCGATGCGCGAAGCACCGGCGGCGGCCAGCAGATCGATGAAGCTGCCTTGGCCATGCTGGCGCACCAGGTCGGCGCCGTAGCTGGAAAGACTGATGGAGACGGGTGGGGTGTGCATTGTTGTTGTACCTCTGAAACCGGTTTCAGTTTTGTGCAAAAAAAGGTGGTTTGCTTTAGGGCCTCATCGCGAGCAGGCCCTCACCATCACCGACCATTCCCAAGCGTCGACCCACGCTCAATCAACCGCGCCGCAAAATCCAGCGTCCGCACCGGCCCGTTGTCACCCCGCAAGCGCTTGAGCAGGCATTCGAACGCGCTGGCGCCGATCTCCGCGGTCGGTTGGGCCAGGGCCGTGATGCCGCTGCCTACCAACGGGTACCAATCCAGGTCATCGAGGGCGAGCAGGCCCACATCGTCGAACAAGTGACAACCCAACTCGCGCAACACCGTCGTGGCGGCCAGGGCGGCAATGCCATTGGCGCAGAACAATGCCTTGGGGCCTGGGCCCGGCTGCGCAAGAAAGGTCTTGATGCGCGTGGTCAACTGATCGGAGGTTTCCACCACGGTGCCGGCCAGGGCAGGGCGCCGTTGGAGGCCGGCCTTGAAACTCTCGACCCGCTCGATCCGCGAGCTGGTGCCGTCGAACGGCTCGGTTACCAGCAACAGATCGCGGTAGCCCCGTTGTTCGAGGTGATCGAGGGCCATTTCGATGGCCGCCGGGTTGTCCAGCCCGACCAGGTCGCTGTCGAGCCGATCGACCTTGCGATCTACCAGCACCAGCGGCATTTCGCTGCGCAACTCGAACAGCTCGTCGCGGTGATGCCCCAGGGTGTTCACGATCAACCCTTCGATGTTGTAGGCGCGCAGCAGCGCCAGGTGCTGGCGTTCCTGCTCGTCATCGCGGTCGGTGTTGCACACCACCAGGCTGTAGCCATGGCGACGGCAGGCGGTTTCCACGCCATGCATCACGGCAATCGAATAAGGGTTGCGGATATCGGCCACCAGCATGCCGATCAGGCGTGTGCGCCCGCGCTTGAGGCCGCGGGCCATCTGGTTCGGCCGGTAGCCCAGCTCGTTGATGGCCTGCTCGATGCGCCGGGCGATGGCTTCGGAGAGCAGGGCACGGTCTTCGCCAATGAAACGCGAGACGCTGGCCTTGGAGACCCCGGCGCGTTCGGCAACGTCGAGCATGGTCACGCGGCTGCGCTGGGCGGCGGAGAAAGAATTCACGGATTGAAACCTGCTTATTGGATTTATTAGTGGCTCTGAAACCGGTTTCAGGAAACACCAGAACCCAATCAGTCGTCAAGAGCGAAATGTCAGAGGCACGACCGGCGGCTGTTTCACATCAGTCGCACGGTGACGCCGATTCATCAGCGCCGGGCCACCCGGCCGATTTGCAGCACGCCAGGCCGTGTGGTTAGCTGCCTGCCTTCCCCAGCCCTTTGACGACCGAACCCACCATGACCTTTTCCCAGCCTCGTTTGAGATTGCTGTCGATACTGAGTGTGACCTTGTTGGTGGTGGGCTTTACGTCCTACATCCTGTTTCGCCACAGCGGCGCCCCAGCCGATGAAGGCTTCGCCGCCGAGCAATTGAACGAAGGCGGCATGGAAGACATCGGCACGTTGGCACTGCCGGAGGTGGAGAAACGCCTCAATTATTTGATCCAGGACACCGGTGAAACCCTCAGGTCCCTGGAGCGGGTCAGTGACGTGCAATTGAGCCTGACTGTCGAGACGACCGAGCCTGCCGGCGAACAGCCGTTGCAATACGAGCCGCTGTTCGTCCCGTTCACCAGCGCGCAACTGAAAGCTGAATTGGCGTCGATCCAGGACCTGCGTTTTGCTCAGAAACTGTTCGCCGACGGTTCCGAAGTGCGGCTCGATACCAGTCGCCTCGATCCTCTTTGGAAGCGCGCCGCCATGCCGGATGAGCCGACGGCCGAGCAGTATTTGCCGCAGCGCTTGGTTTTTCGCGATGGCAGCGAAAAAACCTTCGCCGAGCTCAAGGCGCCGCCCAAGGTCGGGTCCGACGACATGATCGCATCCCATGACGCCTTCGCACTTGCGGTGAACAAACCGCTGGCGAGTCTCGGCCTGACGGTCGCTTACCGCAGCTATCCGGCGTTCAGGAAAGTGGTGCTGGACAAGGATCAGCCGAAAGTGACCCTGGACGACGGCCAGTCCTTCCAGCTCACGGCCCTGGGTGATGGCAGCGCTTCCGTGCGCTTGAGTACGCTGAAATTGTCGACTTTCGTGGTGCAGGGGCTGGACGATGGGGGCAGGGCGCTCTACAGCAACGGGAACAGCTCCCGGGCGTTCCCCACCGAGGGCGATATCGCGGCGTTGCAGGACTATTACAGCGCGCTGCTGCAGACCAAGGACGACCTCGAGCAGCTCAAGACCGGCCAGGCGGTGCAACAGCAGCTGGAGCGCGTGACCGAGGCGCTGGTCGCTCAGGCGGGGCCGTTGCAGAACACCGAGGTCGACTACCAATTCGAGGCCACCCCGCAACGCATCGTCATTCATGTACTCGATCCGATGGAAGACAACAGCGTTGAGTTCACCCAGGTCGACAACGTCCTTGCGCAACAAACGCGTTACATCGCCCTGGACCGCAAGGCCGAGCGCTATGGCTTCATCGACCAGGCCGGCCAATGGTTGATCAAACCCCGTTGGGTGCAGGTGCAAGACAGCCCGGTGGCCGATACCTACACGTTGTTTTACCCGGAGAAGTCCAGCGACCCGGAATCGGGGTGGCAGGCGTTGCGCAGCCAGCTCGCCTATTTCCCCGCTGGTAGCAACAAGCTCGTCGACCTGCCGTTCGAACACATCACCGAGGCGCTGAGCAATGGCCTGCTGTTGGTGGAGCGTGAAACCAACGGCCCTTATGGGCTCTACGATGCCAGGCATCATCGGTTTGTGTTGCCGATGAAATTCGTCAACCCCACCGTGACCGATAACCTTTTCATCGCCCGTCTTGGCAAGCGAACTGATCTCATGGAAGGCCTGTACGGCGCTTATACCCTGGACGGCAAGGAGATCCTGCCAACGCAATTCTCGGCCATCGAGCACAGCGCGGGTCTGCTCTACGCCAGCTCCGCCGATCGGAGTCGTGAGGATGTTTTCGACCTGGAAGGCAAACGGATCAACCTTCCAGGTTACAACGTGGTAGGCCGGTTTGTGGGGCAGCAGCCGCTGTTGGTGCAGGACACCAAAAGCAGGAAGTTCGCTTTTATCGATCGCCAGGGCGCGCGGCTACCGATCAAGTTGCCTTATGACGAAGTGACGCCGTTTTCCAACGGCATGGCGGTGGTCGGGCGCGATGACAGCTACGGTGCCATCGACTTGGCGGGCCGCTTGCAAGTGCCACTGGATTACCAGCAGATCAACGCGTTCCAGACCCGTTATGCAGCGGCCATCCGGGCGGGTGGGGGGACCACGTTGGTCTTGATCAGCCAGGACAACAAGGTGATCAAGGCGCTGGGGTCCTACACCAGCATGAAGGTGCCGGATAACGGCAATGAGGCCCGTTACTATGTGAGGGACCCGAAGAACGATGACGAGTATCTGGTCTATGACGCTGATGGCGATCTCGTGAAGAAAGACGAATAACCGCTGGTGCACTGAACCTGTGGCGAGGGAGCTTGCTCCCGCTCGACTGCGCAGCAGTCGCAAGGCGGCCTATGCAGCTTGCCCATCACATCGCAGCGCCTGGTTTTGGGGTTGCTGCGCAACCCAGCGGGAGCAAGCTCCCTCGCCACGGGGTGCCTTTGGATCAGGGGTGGCTGATGCCACAGGAGCGTGTTCGTGTCCGGATCTCAGAGCTGGCTTATATAGGTCCCCGTCCCCTTGAGGATGTTCTGCAACGTCAGTTCCACTTCCGCCAGGTCCGCCGCATCGGTGCCGTGGATGATCTCCAGCACATCGTCGCCATTCAACGCATCGGCATCCGCCGGGGCAATCTCAATCAGCAGGCGGGTCGGGCTGAGCGTGACCTTGACGCCGTCCAGGGTCGAAGGCTCTCCATCCAGGGCGATTTCCAGTTCGTCTTCGTCGGGGTAGCGCGTCATCAGGAACATTTCGCCCTGGGCGCTGTGGCAGCAGAGCATGGCCATGTTGTCTTCTTCGTCGTCGCACGGGTTGGTGATCAGAAGGGCGGTGGTCATTTGCATGGTGATGCTCCAGGATCGAGTGCACCGGCGGGGTGCAAAAAGTGGATTTTGCCAGCCTGAAGGATTTTCTGCTGGTTTACCGCCTCGGGGTGCCGTTTGGTCCCCAGCCTGCTAGGGTTGTTCGGTGCGCACCGGCTGTTTAGCTAGCCGATGACCGAATATGTCGCAGCGCTGCAAGCAGGCAGGATGTCGCACTCGTTAAGCTGCGCAACGGATGTGCACCTGCAAAGTCCACCCGGGGTGATTTTTGCAGGTGTCCATGACATGAAATTACATGGAAAAGGATGTGACCTGCGGGTCCTGTCCAGCTTCACCCACCTGTCATCCTGTTTCCTCTGCCCGAGAATCAGGAACGGGATGGCCGACGGCCCCGAAAGGGGTTGCACGCGACGCTACCATCAATAACAAGCCCAAGCGGAGTACCACAGATGGCGTTCTTCACCGCAGCCAGCAAAGCCGACTTCCAGCACCAACTGCAAGCGGCACTGGCGCAGCACATCAGTGAACAGGCACTGCCACAAGTGGCGCTGTTCGCTGAACAATTCTTCGGCATCATTTCCCTCGATGAACTTACCCAGCGCCGGTTGTCCGACCTCGCCGGCTGCACCCTGTCTGCCTGGCGCCTGCTTGAGCGCTTCGACCACACGCAACCGCAGGTGCGCGTCTACAACCCCGATTACGAACGCCACGGCTGGCAGTCGACCCACACCGCCGTGGAAGTGTTGCACCACGACCTGCCGTTCCTGGTGGACTCGGTCCGCACCGAGCTGAACCGTCGCGGCTACAGCATCCATACCCTGCAAACCACCGTCCTGAGCGTGCGTCGCGGCAGCAAGGGCGAGTTGCTGGAGATCCTGCCGAAGGGCACCCAGGGCGACGACGTGCTGCAAGAGTCGCTGATGTACCTGGAAATCGACCGCTGCGCCAACGCCGCCGAACTCAACGTCCTGAGCAAGGAACTTGAGCAAGTGCTGGGCGAAGTGCGCGTGGCCGTGGCCGATTTCGAACCGATGAAAGCCAAGGTCCAGGAAATCCTCGACAGCCTGGACAGCAGCGCTTACGCCATCGACGCTGATGAAAAGAGCGAGATCAAGAGCTTCCTGGAGTGGCTGGTGGGTAACCACTTCACCTTCCTGGGCTACGAAGAGTTCGTGGTGCGCGACGAGGCCGATGGCGGCCACATCGAGTACAACCCCGATTCGTTCCTCGGCCTGACCAAGTTGCTGCGCGCCGGCCTGACCGCCGAGGACCTGCGCATCGAAGACTACGCCGTCAACTACCTGCGCGAACCGACGCCGCTGTCGTTCGCCAAGGCCGCGCACCCGAGCCGCGTGCACCGTCCGGCCTACCCGGACTACGTGTCGATCCGTGAAATCGACGCCAACGGCAAGGTCATCAAGGAATGCCGCTTCATGGGCCTGTACACCTCTTCGGTGTATGGCGAGAGCGTGCGGGTCATCCCGTACATCCGCCGCAAGGTCGCGGAAATCGAGCGTCGCTCGGGCTTCCAGGCCAAGGCGCACCTGGGCAAGGAACTGGCCCAGGTGGTCGAAGTGCTGCCTCGCGACGACCTGTTCCAGACCCCGGTGGACGAGCTGTTCAGCACCGTCATGTCCATCGTGCAGATCCAGGAACGCAACAAGATCCGCGTGTTCCTGCGCAAAGACCCGTACGGCCGTTTCTGCTACTGCCTGGCCTACGTGCCGCGTGATATCTACTCCACCGAAGTGCGCCAGAAGATCCAGCAAGTGCTGATGGATCGCCTGAAGGCCTCGGACTGCGAGTTCTGGACCTTCTTCTCCGAGTCCGTACTGGCTCGCGTGCAGTTGATCCTGCGGGTGGACCCGAAGAACCGCATCGACATCGACCCGTTGCTGCTGGAAAAAGAAGTCGTGCAGGCCTGCCGCAGCTGGAAGGACGACTACGCCAGCCTGGTCATCGAGAGTTTCGGCGAAGCCCAGGGCACCAACGTGCTGTCGGATTTCCCGAAAGGCTTCCCGGCCGGCTACCGCGAGCGCTTTGCCGCGCATTCGGCCGTGGTCGACATGCAGCACCTGCTGAGCCTGAACGAAAAGAATCCGCTGGTGATGAGCTTCTACCAGCCGCTGGGCCAGGTTTCCGGCCAGCGCGAGCTGCACTGCAAGCTGTATCACGCCGACACGCCGCTGGCGCTGTCCGACGTGCTGCCGATCCTGGAAAACCTCGGCCTGCGCGTGCTGGGTGAATTCCCGTACCGCCTGCGCCACACCAACGGCCGCGAATTCTGGATTCATGATTTCGCCTTCACCGCCGCCGAAGGCCTGGACCTCGACATCCAGCAACTCAACGACACCTTGCAGGACGCCTTCGTCCACATCGTGCGTGGCGATGCCGAGAACGATGCGTTCAACCGCCTGGTGCTGACCGCCGGCCTGCCATGGCGCGACGTGGCATTGCTGCGTGCCTACGCTCGTTACCTGAAGCAGATCCGCCTGGGCTTCGACCTGGGTTACATCGCCAGCACCCTGAACAACCACACCGACATCGCGCGCGAGTTGACCCGGTTGTTCAAGACCCGCTTCTATCTGGCGCGCAAGCTCAGCGGCGATGACCTGGAAGACAAGCAGCTACGCCTGGAGCAAGCGATCCTCTCGGCCCTCGACGAGGTGCAGGTACTCAACGAAGACCGCATCCTGCGTCGTTACCTGGACCTGATCAAGGCGACCCTGCGGACCAACTTCTACCAGACCGACGCCAACGGCCAGAACAAGTCCTACTTCAGCTTCAAGTTCAACCCGCACTTGATCCCGGAACTGCCGAAGCCGGTGCCGAAGTTCGAAATCTTCGTCTACTCGCCACGGGTCGAAGGCGTGCACCTGCGCTTCGGCAACGTTGCCCGCGGTGGCCTGCGCTGGTCCGACCGTGAAGAAGACTACCGCACCGAAGTGCTGGGCCTGGTAAAAGCCCAGCAAGTGAAGAACTCGGTGATCGTGCCGGTGGGCGCCAAGGGCGGCTTCCTGCCGCGTCGCCTGCCACTGGGCGGCAGCCGGGACGAGATCGCGGCCGAGGGCATCGCCTGCTACCGCATCTTCATCTCGGGCCTGTTGGACATCACCGACAACCTGAAGGACGGCGCGCTGGTACCGCCGGCCAACGTCGTGCGCCATGACGACGATGACCCGTACCTGGTGGTGGCGGCGGACAAGGGCACTGCGACCTTCTCCGACATCGCCAACGGCATCGCCATCGACTACGGCTTCTGGCTCGGCGATGCGTTCGCCTCCGGCGGTTCGGCCGGCTACGACCACAAGAAAATGGGCATCACCGCCAAGGGCGCGTGGGTCGGTGTGCAACGTCACTTCCGCGAGCGCGGCATTAACGTCCAGGAAGACAGCATCACCGTGGTGGGCGTCGGCGACATGGCCGGCGACGTGTTCGGCAACGGCTTGTTGATGTCCGATAAGCTGCAACTGGTCGCGGCCTTCAACCACCTGCACATCTTCATCGACCCGAACCCGGAGCCGGCCAGCAGCTTTGCCGAGCGCCAGCGCCTGTTCGACCTGCCGCGTTCGGCCTGGACCGACTACGACGCCAGCATCATGTCCGAAGGCGGCGGTATCTTCTCGCGCAGCGCGAAGAGCATCGCGATTTCGCCACAGATGAAAGAGCGCTTCGACATCAAGGCCGACAAACTGACCCCGACCGAACTGCTGAACGCCTTGCTCAAGGCGCCGGTGGACCTGTTGTGGAACGGCGGTATCGGTACCTACGTCAAGGCCAGCAGCGAAAGCCACGCCGATGTCGGCGACAAGGCCAACGACGCGCTGCGCGTGAACGGCAACGAACTGCGCTGCAAGGTCGTGGGCGAGGGCGGCAACCTGGGCATGACCCAACTGGGTCGCGTCGAGTTCGGCCTCAATGGCGGCGGTTCCAACACCGACTTCATCGACAACGCCGGTGGCGTGGACTGCTCCGACCACGAAGTGAACATCAAGATCCTGCTCAACGAAGTGGTGCAGGCCGGCGACATGACCGACAAGCAACGCAACCAGTTGCTGGCGAGCATGACCGACGAAGTCGGTGGCCTGGTGTTGGGCAACAACTACAAGCAGACCCAGGCCCTGTCCCTGGCGGCACGCCGCGCCTTCGTGCGGATCGCCGAATACAAGCGCCTGATGAACGACCTGGAAGCCCGGGGCAAGCTGGACCGTGCCATCGAGTTCCTGCCGACGGAAGAGCAACTGGCCGAACGTGTCGCGGCGGGCCATGGCCTGACCCGTGCCGAACTGTCGGTGCTGATCTCCTACAGCAAGATCGACCTCAAGGAAGCGCTGCTCAACTCCCTGGTGCCGGACGATGACTACCTGACCCGTGACATGGAGACGGCTTTCCCACCAACGCTGGTGAGCAAGTTCTCCGAAGCCATGCGTCGCCATCGCCTGAAGCGTGAGATCGTCAGCACCCAGATCGCCAACGACCTGGTCAACCACATGGGCATCACCTTCGTCCAGCGGTTGAAAGAATCGACGGGCATGAGCCCGGCGAACGTGGCCGGTGCCTATGTGATCGTTCGGGACATCTTCCATCTCCCGCACTGGTTCCGCCAGATTGAAGCCTTGGACCACCAGGTCTCGGCCGACGTGCAACTGGAGCTGATGGACGAGCTGATGCGCCTGGGCCGTCGCGCCACGCGCTGGTTCCTGCGCAGCCGCCGCAACGAGCAGAACGCTGCCCGTGACGTCGCTCACTTCGGTCCGCACCTGGCCGCGTTGGGCCTCAAGCTCGACGAACTGCTGGAAGGTCCGACCCGCGAAGGCTGGCAGACCCGCTACCAGGCCTACGTGGCCGCCGGCGTGCCGGAGTTGCTGGCGCGCATGGTTGCCGGCACGACGCACCTGTACACCTTGCTGCCGATCATCGAGGCTGCCGACGTTACCGGTCAGAACGCCGCCGATGTGGCCAAGGCTTACTTCGCCGTGGGCAGCGCCCTGGACATCACCTGGTACCTGCAACAGATCAGCGCACTGCCGGTGGAAAACAACTGGCAGGCACTGGCCCGTGAAGCGTTCCGTGATGATGTCGACTGGCAACAGCGGGCGATCACCATCTCGGTCCTGCAAGAGGGCGATGGCGCCCAGGACGTGGAAACGCGCCTGGCACTGTGGCTGGAGCAGCACCACGAAATGGTCGAGCGGTGGCGTGCCATGCTGGTGGACATCCGTGCCGCCAGCGGTACCGACTACGCCATGTACGCGGTCGCCAACCGCGAGCTGCTGGACGTGGCAATGAGTGGTCAGGCGGTCGTGACGGCCAACTGATCCGACGTTGAATGAAAAAGCCCCGCATTGAGAGATGCGGGGCTTTTTTTGTTTTTAGGATCCACTGTGGGCCCCTGTGGGAGCGGGCTTGCTCGCGAAAGCGGTGGGTCAGTCAACAAAGCTTAGTCAGGGAAACCGCTTTCGCGAGCAAGCCCGCTCCCACAAGGGGGACTGCGTCTAGGTGAGTTAGTTTTTCAACGGAATCAACACCGCCTCATCCTCGCCCATCACCATGAACACCAGCAATTTAGCCGGTTGGCTCGCGCTGGCGTTTTTCGACACCAGGTGCTCGGAACCCGCCGCTTCATACCAGAATTCCCCGGCTTTGTAGGTCTTCGCCGCCTCGCCCTTGACCTGGGAAGTGATGGCGCCTTCGAGTACATAGGCCATGGCCGTGCCCTCGTGCTTGTGGGCAATGGACGCTTGGCCGGGGGCGTAGTTGACGGTCAGCATCATGGCTTTTTTACCTGGAACATTTTTCAGCATTTGCTCCTGCAACACCGTGACCTTCTCCGAAGGCGCGGTTTCGTGGGCGTAGGCCTGGGTAATGGGCAGCAGGCTGAGGGCGGCGAGCAGATAGAGTGTTTTCATGGGGATGGCCTATTTGGTTTCGAGTGATTTCGCGCTGTCGCGGCGATGGGTCACCCTAAGCCCCGAGGCGGGGCAAGCAAACGTCCAATCTTTCGGAAGGTGGGTAGACCAATTGGCTGGGTCGATGAAGCCATTGGCCGATGGAGCTCTTGTGGCGAGGGAGCTTGCTCCCGCTGGGTGGCGAAGCCGCCCCAGAACAGGCGGCGCGTTCTATCACAGTCTTGCGTCTGCTGCGCAGCCGAGCGGGAGCAAGCTCCCTCGCCACAGGGTGAAGTGCTTGGCAGGAATAGATTCGTGGTCTCAGACAATCGGAAAACTATTGAAATCCACGCTTCGAGCCAGGCGGTTGTCGATCAGGCTGATGAAACCTTGCACTTCAGGACAGTTGAAGTGGGCTTGCATGGCCGCTTCCGATTGCCAGCGGGCACTGACGTTCCAGCGGTCGCCATCGTCGGGGCAACGGTCGACCAGATAGGCATCGCAGCCGGGCAGGGCGCGCAAGGTCTCGACGATTTGCTGCAATTGCCGGCCCAGTTCTTCCGAGCGACCGGCGGCGGCTTGCACCTGTACGGTATTGATCACTTGGCGAGACATTGTTCAGGCTCCTGAATCAAGTCGGACGGTGGTTATTCACGATCAATGACACCCGTGCAGGATAGGCCTGGCGGCGCAAGGCTCAAACAGCCAATGGGCGGATAAATGCCCAGTCCAATTCTCAAGCCACCTGCTGCAGAATGTCGCGCAAACGGTCCAGGGCGACATCGATGTCCAGGGTTTCGATCGCACCGAAACCGAAGAACAGGCCCGGTCGCACAGGCACATCATTGAAAAAACCCTCGAGGCTGTAGAGCCCGACCTCGGCTTTTTTCGCCAGCTCGATCACCAGCGCCAGGTCCATCGGCACCTTGCACAACACCGCCATATGAAAACCCGCGGTGGTCGGCACGGCCTCGAACCAGGGTGATAAGTCCCCGGCCATGCGCGCCAGGATCCGCTCGCGGCGCCCGGCATACAGGGTGTGGCAGCGACGGATGTGCTTGAGCAGGCAGCCTTCGGCGATGAACTTCGCCAACGCCCACTGGGGCAGGGTGGAGGTGTGCTGGTCGGTGAGGCGCTTGGCCAGGATCACCGCTTCAAGGATCGCCGGCGGCAGGATCGCGTAGCCGAGCCGCAGTTCCGGCAACAGGGTCTTGGAGAAGGTGCCGACGTACGCCACGATCCCGCGTTCATCCAGGCTCTGCAACGAATCGGCGGGCCGCCCTTCGTAGCGGAATTCGCTGTCGTAGTCGTCTTCGATGATGATCGCCCCCAACTCATAGGCCCGCGCCAGCAAAGCCTCGCGACGGGCCTGGCTCATGGGCATGCCCAGGGGAAACTGGTGGGAAGGGGTCACGTAGATCAACCGCGTGCCGTCGGGGATCAGGTCCACCCGCAGGCCTTGTTCGTCCACCGGCACCCCGGCCACCGTGGCGCCCTGGGAGCCAAACAGCAACCGCGCCGGCGGATAGCCGGGGTCTTCCATGGCCACCAGGCTGCCGGGACGGGTCAACACCCGCGAGATCAAGTCCAGGGCTTGCTGCGCGCCGTTGCACACCACGACGTCTTCGTCCTGGCAATTGACCCCGCGGGAAAACGCGATATGCCGGGCAATGGCATTGCGCAGCGCCGGCAGGCCTTCGGGCTGGCTGTAGAAGCCCTTGGCGCTGGCGATCTGGCGCAGCGCGTGGGCGGTGCAGCGCCGCCAGTCGTCCAGCGGAAACTGGCCCTTGCCGGTGGCGCCACCGATGAAGTCGTAGCGCAGCGCACCTTCGAGGGTGGGATGGCGCATCAGGTCGGGCATGGTGCGCCAGGCCTCGACGACATCGGCACCGGCCAGTTCGCGGTGGCTTTGCTTGCGTACCACTTTGGCGGGCCGCGCATTGACGTAGGTGCCTTTGCCGATAATGCCAGTGAGGAAGTTTTCGTAGGTCAGTTGGGCGTAGGTGTCGGAAACGGTCTTGCGCGAAACACCCAGTTGCTCGGCCAGCAGGCGACTGGGCGGCAGCTGGGTGCCGGCGGCCAGGCGGCCGCTCTCGATGGCACTGCGCAATTGTTGATACAACTGGCCCGACAGGTCCTTGCGGCCGTTGATGACAACATGAAGTTCCATACCCGCAAGCTCCTGGGCGATTGGTCGGCGGCCAGCGTCAAAAGTGCAAGGTTACCCGCATTGTGCGATTGCGTAGAAGTTGCGTGGGGAAAATCCCGTCGATTGGACTTGTCTGCGGTTTTTTCGCCGAATTGGACCTGTCATTGACCGACCCCAGGGCCTACCGTGGAACGCTCGAACGCCACGGAGCCCGCCATGAGCCCGCGTCTGGATTACTACGCTGCATCCCCCGGGGCGATGAGGGCCATGATCGGCCTGGAAGCCCTGACCAGTCGCCTGAGTATCGAACCGGCGCTGCTGCACCTGATCAAGATCCGCGCTTCGCAACTCAATGGCTGCGCCTTCTGCACCGACATGCATTCGGTGGAGGCGCGACGCCAGGGCGAGACCGAACGGCGGCTCTACGCGGTGGCGGTATGGCGCGACAGCGGTTTCTTCACGGCCCGCGAACGGGCCGGCCTGGCCTGGACCGAGGCGGTGACGCTGTTGGCGCAAAGCCAAGTCCCCGACGACGTCTACGCCCAGGCCCGGGCCTGCTTCAGCGAGGAGGAACTGGTGGACCTGACCCTGGCGATCAGCACCATCAACAGCTGGAACCGGCTGGCGGTGAGTTTTCGCCAGAGCCCGGGGGGCTGACTATCTGGATCAGGCTCTGAAGTGATCCCTGTGGCGAGGGAGCTTGCTCCCGCTCGGTTGCGCAGCGACCGCAAAATCTTGGGGCCGCTTCGCAGCCCAGCGGGAGCAAGCTCCCTCGCCACAAAAAGCAGTGTCGTTATTTGGGCAGCGGTGAGGTGTTGGCCGGCACCGGCGGCCGCTGGGGCTTGACCGAGGTGCCAAACGTATTGCCCATGCGCACCCCCGTGGCCGCCGGGGTCGCCAGGCCGACGCTGTTCGGCGCGCGTTCGTTGACTGGCACGTTCATGGCCTCCTGGGCCCGTTGCGCTGCGGTTGCGGCCTCGGGGTCATTACCCATCTGCCGGCTCAGGCAGTTGTAGTCGGGCGTCTTGTAGCCACCGACAGTCACCTCGATACAGCCCGGCGCTTCTTCGCCCTGGGCCCAGGGCAGGGCCAAGAGCAACCCGAGGCCTGCCGCCGTTTTCGTCCACTGTTTCATCACCGACCTCCTGGTCCGCCATGCAAGACGGTTCGTTGTCAGGGCATCAGTCTAGTGCGGCCTGGAGGATTTGTATCAGTTGTCATACGACATTCATAAACACCCCTCAGGATGACGATTTTCAACGGATACGTCAGTCGTGCAGCAGGGCAGAGCCGAGGGCGGACGAGGACGTGGATTGACCGGGGCGCCCTTGGGGTGGCTGGTGGTGTTGCTGTGTCTGCTGAGTGCGCCGGCCCAGGCAGTCGACTGGGTAGAGCTGGATATCGCGCCCCAGGAATTGACCACGGCGCTGGAACAGTTCAGTCGTTTTACCGGCATGGCCGTGCTGGTTGACCAGCAGCTATCGGACCAGCGCCATACGCTGGGCGTGCGGGGGCGGTTCACGCCTTCCGAAGGGTTGCGGGTGTTGCTCAGCGGCACCGGGCTGGCGGCGCATTATGCCCGGGCGGATGCGTTTACGTTGCAGCCGGTGCGGGTCCGCGAGGTGCCGTTGCCTGCCGGCGTTACCCCGGGCTTGGGCGACAGCAATTACGCAGCCGCCATCCAGACGGTCATACAGCGCAATTTATGTGGTTCACCGTTGACCCGCCCGGGCAGTTTCCGGGCGGTGCTGCAAATGTGGATCGGCCGGGACGGCGTGGTCCAGCACAGCCGCCTGGTCAGTTCCACGGGCGACCTGATGCGGGATAAGGCCTTGGTCGATAGCTTGCAGAACCTCAGGATCGACCGCCCGGCGCCCAGTTCGCTTCGCCAGCCGGTGACCCTGCTTTTGTTACCCGACTCATCAGGAAGAAGCATGGAATGCACAACAGGGGAAGGGGTGCCCGGGCGATGAAAGACATCGGCCGCAGCCCGTTGGTGAAGCTGTTCCTCACCTCCTATGAGGATTTCCGGGTGCGCTTGCGCCGGCGCCTGGGTTCCGAGGAGCTGGCCAACGATGTGCTGCATGAAACCTACCTGCGGGTCGATCGCATGGTCGACACGTCGGACATCGCCCAGCCCAATGCCTATTTGTATCGCATGGCCCTGAACATTGCCGCTGACCGTCGGCAGGCCGATGCACGCTTGCTCACGGGGGATGAAATCGAGGAGTTGCTGCAGGTCTCGGATGAAGCATTGGACCCGGCACGGGTGGTGGGTGGGCAGAAGGAGTTGCAGACGTTGCTCAAGGCCTTGTACGAACTGCCGGCGCGGCGTCGCAGGATTTTCATCGCCGCCCGCCTGGAAGAAGCGCCGCACTTGGAAATCTCCCAGCGCTTCGGTATCTCCACCCGTATGGTGGAGAAGGAAATCAAGGCGGCGCTGGGGCATTGCGCCCTGCGCCTGGAAAGAAAAGTTATTCAGCGGTTCGGTCCCGGCGCGGGAAAACCGTCTTGAGAGTAGAGACCCGACCCTTTCATGAGTGTGTGTGCGCTTGAACATCTTCAGCATCGCTTCCCCTGACGCCACGCCCCAGGCCCGATTGGCCAGCGAGGCCCGAGATTGGCTGATCCTGCTGACCTCGGGACGTGCCACCGTGGCCGATGCCAGGGCCTTGCGCCAATGGTGCGGGCAAAGCCCCGAGCATGCGCGGGCTTTTGAGCAGGCCAAGGCGTTGTGGCAGGGGCTGCAACCCGCCGCCACCGCATTGCAGGCGCCCCGGCATTTCGGCCGGCGGGCGTTGTTGGGTGGGGCAATCGCTGCATCGGCGGCATTCCTGTTGATCCGCGCCACGGTGCCCGGCGGTGTCTCCGGGCTGGGGGCCGACTACATCACCGACGTCGGCGAACAGCGCCGGGTGGAACTGGCCGAGGGCGTCAGCCTGGAACTCAATACCCAGACTCGCCTCAGTCACCGTTCGCTGGCCGATGGCGGGCAAGGGTTGGAATTGCTCAGTGGCGAGATTGAAGTGCAGGGGCGCAGTGCCCAGGTGGTCAGCGTCCAGGCCGGCGCCGGTTGGATCAGCGCCGCCCGGGCACGCTTCAACATCCGCTACACCGACCAGAGCGTCTGTGCGACTTGCCTGGAGGGCGTGGTGCAGGTCGAGGTGCAAGGCCAGCGGTTTCGTTTGGAGCCGGGCATGCAGTTGACCTATGACCCGCGCCAGGTGGGCACTCCCGAGCGTGCCGATGTGTCGGCGGCCGTTGCCTGGCGTGAGCAGGTCTTGGTGTTCAACGACGCGACCCTGGCCAGCGTCATCGATGAAATCAACCGCTATCGCCCCGGCATGTTGCTGCTGCTCAACCGCGAGTTGGGCCAGCGCAAGGTCCAGGCACGCTTTCGCCTCGACCAACTGGCGGGCGTGGCGCTGTTGATCCGCGATGCCTATGGCGCCAAATGCACCGAATTGCCGGGTGGGGTGGTGGTGCTGAGCTGAGCCTCGCGGTGCCTGGGCGGGCCTCATCGCGAGCAAGCTCGCTCCCACAGTGGATTTGTGTTGTGCCCAGGGCTTGAGATCACCCAATAACCCTGTGGGAGCGGGCTTGCTCGCGAAGGCGGCATCACAGTCGACATTGATGTCGAGCCTACAGGCCTCTTCGCGAGCAAGCCCGCTCCCACAAGGACCAGTGCTAGGGTCCAATAACTACCTACTCCAGCGGTCCAAGCACCTGTCGATATTTTTCTACGCCCTGAGGCGTCTGGCGAGTCAGGCTGATCTCGATGCCCGCGGGGTTTTCCTGGCGGTTGCCGCTGAGTTTGCGCCAGCCTTTTTCCGTGTCCCAGTACCGCAGCCCGGCGTCGCTGACGTCGCTGAGCACCGCCACGCCCGGGCCGGGTGCGGGCAGGGGGTAGCGATTGCGGGCCTGGCCTTGGGCGCGGTAAAGCGTGTCGCCCTTGAGCCACCAGCGCACCCGTTGCAACTCGCCTTCCTGGGCCGCAGCCACGCGGATCACATCCAGGCGAAAGCCCCGACCCTCGGTGCTGCGCACGGTGAGGGCGGGAGGGGCGGTGGAGGGCTCGTCGTCGACGCCGGGTTTGACCGGTTCACTCAGCTCGATGCTGGCGCGCAGGTCAACGTCGCGCTCCAGTTGATTCAATACGCGCAGCAACGCTTCGGTCTGCTCGGTGCTGGCCTGCAAATGGCTGTCGGCCCGAGTCACGCTGTCCAGCCCGCGCCAGGCGATCAGGCTGACCACCGCCATCAGCAGGATCGCCACCATCACTTCCAGCAAGGTGAAGCCGGTCTCCCGCGCGCTCATTGGAGTTGCACCCGCCCGGCGGCACTGCGTTGCACAGTGAGACTGTTCTGGCCGTCCGACAAACGGATCTGCAAGGGCTCGCCGATCCATTCGGCATTCAGCACGACCCGCTGCCTGGGCTCCACGCGAACCTCCATCGACGGGCTCTGCCAGCGCCGTCGACGCAGTTGCGGGTCGTCCTCGAAGCGATCGGCCCCAGTGCCTTGATCCGCGCGGCGACTGAAGCCAAAGCCCTTGGCGTCCCAGCGCCAGGTAATCGGCCGCCCGTCGGTTCGGGCTTCGGTCTGGGCCAGTTGCAACAGCTGCACCAGTCGTTCGCCATCCTGGCGTAGCAATTTCAACGGGTCCGGCTTGATGCTCAGGCTTACGGCGGCGCTGGCGATGCCGACAATCACCAGCACGACCATCAGTTCGATCAGGGTGAAACCGCGTTGCTTGCCGAGGTTCATGGGCGCTCCTTTGCGTGAGCCTCATCCTGCACGGCGAAGATGATAAGGATGTGAAATAAAACGGAGAGAATTGCCGCGTACGCTGCAAGCTGGAATCAAGACAAGGAGATTCAGGCCATGGCGTTCATCGAGCGTGTGTCCCCGGCGCAAATCGTCCAGGCCGTGGGCTTGTTGGCGGCGTTGGCCGGGGTGGCGACCTGGTCGTCGCTGCTGCTCACGTCGGCCGAGTCGCGCACGCCGGACGTCGCCCCGCAACGCATGGCCGAGCGTTCCGATAACCCGGCGCTGCAATGGTTCTCCAACCAACCGGCACCGGTGGACATCAAGGTCAGCGGCGTGATGGCCGGCAGCCACGCTTCCGTGGCGATCCTCAGCCTCAACGACGGACCGCCGCGCAGTTTCCTGGTGGGTGAGCGCGTGGCCCAAGGGGTACGCTTGGTGGCGATCGAGGCGCAGGCGGTGGTCATCGAACGCGGCAACGAACAGACCCGGCTAATCCTGGCGCGGTTGCCGGATTCAGTGAGTTTGCCCTCGCTGACCCATCCCGAAAACCAGCGCTGACCTGTGGCGAGGGAGCTTGCTCCCGCTCGGTTGCGCAGCGACCGCAGGATCTTGGGGCCGCTTCGCCCGAGGCGTCGGACCGGCCCAGCGGGAGCAAGCTCCCTCGCCACAGGGGATCGCATTGCCTCTCCTTATTTCTCCCGGCTGACCAACGTCTCCAACCGCGCCAACGGCGGTGCTTCACGCGTGCGGTCCGACACGCTCAGTTCAACCCGCAGCAACCGGCCGTTTTCCGCCGGCCGCAGGGTCTGTTCGCAGCGCAGCAGCAAGCGCCCCTGGTCGCACTCGAACACTTTCGAGCCCGGGGCAAAACCGCCTTCCAGACGCAGTTGTGCCAGTTGGCCGCGGGCGGTGAGCAGGGCGATGGACTTGTCTCGCAGCAAACCGTTGCTCTGGGTCATCACGGCGGCCACGCGCACGGCGGCCGACATGGCCACGGCGATGATCGCCAGGGCCACCAGCACTTCGATCAGGGTGAAGCCGGCTTGCGGAGCAGGGCGTGGCATGGCGCGGGCTCGAGGGCGAGGGCAGCCTTCAAGGCTAGCCGGCGTTCGTGACCGATTGACGACGCAAGCTCCTGAGCAATTTCAATATCACTGACATATTTTCTTGCAACACTGCGCCTCGAATCGAATCCAGCGAAGGACCGTCGAGATGCAGATCGCCCGTTACAACGCCCGTTCCCAAGGCCCTCGCGGGCAGTTGGGTTTCACCCTGATCGAAATCATGGTCGTGGTGGTGATCCTCGGCATCCTGGCGGCGATGGTGGTGCCCAAGGTGCTTGACCGTCCCGACCAGGCGCGGGCAACGGCGGCGAAACAGGACATTGGCGGCCTGATGCAAGCCTTGAAGTTGTACCGCCTGGACCACGGCAGTTACCCGAACATGAACCAGGGCCTCAAGGTATTGGTGGAGAAACCGACCGATGCGAAAAACGGCACCTGGCGCTCCTACCTCGAACGCTTGCCCAATGATCCGTGGGGACGCCCCTACAACTACCTCAACCCCGGTGCCAACGGTGAAGTCGATATATTTTCCCTGGGGGCCGACGGCCAGCCTGACGGCGACGGCGTGAATGCCGACATTGGCTCCTGGCAGTTATAAGGGCCGTGATGCGAACGGATTCGCCCCTCGCGGCGAAGCAGCGCGGCATGGCGGTGATCAGTGCCTTGCTGATCGCCGCTGTGGTGGCGGTGATCGCCGGGGGCATGTTGACCCGCCAGACCCTGTTCACCCGCAGCCTGGAAGCGGAGCAGTTGCGCGTCCAGGGTACGGCGCGCTTGCAGGGCGGTTTGCAACTGAGTCGCCAACTGCTCTGGGACGCTCGTCAGCGCGATCCCCTGACGCGTTTCGGCCAACCTTGGGCGAAACCCATCGTGATGCCGGGTTCGGATCAAATCGACATGCCGTTCGAAGGCCAGTTGGAAGACGAACAAGGCAAGTTCAACCTGCGCAACCTCGTCGCCAATGAGCGCGTGGACGAGGAACAAGTGCAAGCGTTCGAACGCCTGTGCCAGCAGTTGGGTGTGGCCGCGACGGTCCGTACGCGCATCGTCGAACGGGTGGTCGAGGCGTATCCGCGCTTGTTGAATCCGCAGCGGTCGGACCAGGCACCACAGGGCAATACCTTCGACAGCGGCCGCGAAACGTCGCCGTTGGCCGCCAACAAGCCGCTTTCACCAACGCGCCCGATGCTGCGCACCTTGCAAGACTTGCGCAGCGTCAAGGGCGTCACCCCTCGGTTGCTGGACACCCTGGCGCCGTACGTGACGATCTTGCCGGCCAACACCTGGATCAACGGCAACACCGCCAGCGCCCCGGTGTTGGCCGCGTACGTGCCGGGGCTGTCGCTGCAACGGGCCGAGGCGCTGGTCAGGGAACGCGACGGTGGCCATTGGTTTATCAACCGCGGGGATTTCGTCAATCGCCTGCGCATGCCCGAATTGGACACCGCCAACGTCAAGGTCGGTATCACCAGCGACTGGTTTCGCCTGCGGGGCCAGGCGCGCAGTGGTCAGCGCCGGGTCGAACTGGAGGCGTTGCTACAACGCAGCGAGGACCGCTTGCCCCAGGTGATCTGGTCAAGGGTGGGCGTATGACCCGCTTGCGCATTGGCCTGGCGCCGCTGGGCAGCCTGGATCTCGACAGTGTGGTGGCGTTTGCCTGGCTGGATCGCCAGGGCCAGGTCCGCGAGCAAGGCCAAAGCAGCCTGCGGGCGTTGGGCCAGGGCAGTAAAAATCTATCAGTGGAATGCTTCCTTCATCCCCGCGACAGCTTGCTGACCCGCCTGGAGTTGCCGCTGTTGCCGGCGGCCAAGATCACCGCAGCGGTGACGTGCGCGGCCCAGGCCTTGATGCTCGGTGCCAGCGAACAGATGCAGGTGGCCCACGGTCCGCGTGACGTCGACGGGCAGGTGCAGATCGCCTGGCTGGACCGTGAATCCCTCGCCCACCTGGGGCGGCTGGTGCAGCAGGCCGGTTTGAAGCTAAGTGGCCTCTACCCGGCGGCCTACGCCTTGCCGGTGCTGCCGGGGCCGGTGGCCTGTATCGAGGACGATCATCTGCTGGTGCGCCATGGCCTGCAGCACGCCGTGGTGCAACCGTTGCAGGAGGAGGCGCTGGACGAGTGGCTCCTGGAAATGGGGAGCGGGCTGCATTGGGTGGGCAAAGTTCCACCGCAATCTTCCCTCGACCCCTTGGCTGACAGCCAACGCTGGATTGGCCCTGTGCCGGGTTGGGGCTTGCATGCCGGCCTTTCCCGCAGCGCGGCCGAGCGCGGTGGTTGGGGGCGGGCGGCGGCAATCTGCGCGACAGCGCTGGCGGTGTGGGTGGTCGGGCTGAACCTCTACGCCGCCCGCGAAGCGGCCCAGGGCCAACGGCTCAAGGCGCAGATGAGCCAGCGGGTGAAGCAGGCGTTTCCCGAATTGCCGGTGATTCTCAACCCGCTGCAGCAGGCGCGCCAGCAAATCGCAGCGCGCCAGAGCGGCGCGGCGACTGACCCGGCCCAACGCTTTGCCAGCCTGGTGCAGCAGGCGGGCAGCGCCATGCCGTTCATGAGCGGCAATGTCCAGGCGCTGGCGTTCGAGAACGGTGAGTTGCGCCTGAATGTCGTGGCCGAGGCGCAGAAGCCCGCCGCCGACGATGATTGGAAAATCCCCCTGGCCCAGGCCGGCATCGACATCGCCGCCGTCGACCAGGGCTGGGTCCTACGCGTGGCTCCAGCGGGCCAGGACGCCCCCGACGAAACCCCGGAAGCCGACGATGAATAAGCACTCCCTGGCCCTGGCACGGGTCCGTTGGCAAACCTTTCGCACGCAATTGCGCACGTTCTGGCAGGGGCTTGCCGCCCGCGAACAAGCCGCCGTGGCCCTGGCTGCGCTGGTGCTGGGTGGCTGTCTGGTCTGGCTCGCACTGATCCAGCCGCCGCTGAAGACCATCGCCTATTGGCAAGCCGAAACCCCGAAGCTGCGCTCACAGACCGAAGCCCTTGAGGTGCTGTTGCGTGACGTCGCGGGGCCTGCCCAAGACCAGCCCCTCGAAGCCGCCTTGCGCCAGAGCCTGGACGCCAGCGGCTTGAGCCAGCACTACCAATTGCAAATGTCCGAGGGCCCCGGTGCCTGGCAGCTTACGTTCGACCAGGCCCCGGCGGAGGCGGTCATCAGTTGGCTACTGGGTAACCCACGGCAATTCTCCCTGGAGGTGATCGAGGCTCGTTTGCAGCGTTCCGTCCCGGCCAATACCGACACCCTCGACAACCACGACAACAGCGCCGGCACCTTGTCCGGAACCGTTCGCATGGATCAGGCGCAGAGCGCTAAGGAAGCTTCATGAAAGGGGCCCGATACCCACGTCATTGGCGCAAGGCTGCACCGCTGTTGTTGCTGGCGTTGAGTGCCTGCAACAGTACGCCGCCCGCGTCGCAGCCACCGTTGCTGGTGGACAGCGAACTGGGGATTCCGTTGGGAAGTACCCAGCGCAGCGGCGATGCATTGCTCGATCGCCAGCGGGCCCAGGACGGGCGTGAACGCAAGCCGGCGGTGCGGCATCAAGTCGACCTCACCGCCCGTGCCCGAGAGCCGCGCGGCAATGCGTCGGCGCGCACGCCCCTGGGGGATCAACCGGTGACGCTGAATTTCGTCGAGGCGGACATCCAGGCGGTGGTGCGGGCCTTGTCCCGTTCCACCGGCCAACAGTTCCTGGTGGACCCGCGGGTCAAGGGCAACCTGACGCTGGTCTCCGAGGGCCAGGTCCCGGCCCACCAGGCCTACGACATGCTGCTGGCCGCGCTGCGCATGCAAGGCTTCAGCGTGGTCGACGTCGGCGGTGTGGCCCAGGTGGTGCCGGAGGCGGATGCCAAGCTGCTGGGTGGGCCGATCTACAGCGCCGACAAACCGGCCGGCAACGGCATGCTGACCCGCACCTTCCGCCTGCAATACGAAAACGCCGTGAACCTGATCCCGGTGTTGCGGCCGATCGTGTCGCCGAACAACCCGATCAATGCCTACCCGGGCAACAACACCATTGTCGTCACCGATTACGCGGAGAACCTGTCGCGGGTGGCGCAGCTCATCGAAGGCATCGACACCCCAAGCGCCATCGACACCGATGTGGTGCCGGTGCACAACGGCATCGCCGTCGACATCGCGCAAATGGTCTCTGACCTGCTGGAAACCCAGGGCGGCGACCAGACCCAGAAGATCAATGTGATCGGCGACCCGCGCTCCAACTCCATCATCATTCGCGCCGGCAGCCCCGAGCGTACGGAGCTGGCGCGCAACCTGATCTACAAACTCGACAACGCCCAGAACAACCCGAGCAACCTGCACGTGGTGTACCTGCGCAACGCCCAGGCCGGCAAACTGGCCCAGGCCCTGCGCGGCTTGCTCACCGGGGAAAGCGAAGGCGAGGGCAACGACAACTCGCGCTCGGTGCTCAGCGGCATGGGCGCCAGCACCAACGGCCAGGGCGGGCAGGGCAGCAGTGGCGACGGCACCAGCAGCACCACCAGCGGCAGTGTGTCGAGCAGCGGCAACGGCTACGCCCAGGGCAGCAACGGCTCCCCCAGCACGACGTCGACGAACAGTGAGCAGGGCACCGCCTTCAGCGCCGGCGGCGTGACCATCCAGGCCGACGCCACCACCAACACCTTGCTGATCTCCGCGCCGGACCCGCTGTACCGCAACCTGCGGGAGGTCATCGACCTGCTGGACCAGCGTCGCGCCCAAGTGGTGATCGAGAGCCTGATCGTCGAGGTCGGCGAGGACGACGCAAGCGAATTCGGTGTGCAATGGCAGACCGGCAACCTTGGCGGCAGCGGCGTGATCGGCGGGGTCAATCTCGGCGGCACGGGGCTCAACCTCAATGGCAAGACCAGCATCGACGTGTTGCCCCAGGGCCTGAACCTGGGCTTGGTCAACGGCACCGTGGACATTCCCGGCATCGGCAAGATCCTCGACCTCAAGGTCCTGGCCCGGGCCTTGAAGAGCAAGGGCGGCACCAACGTGCTGTCGACGCCGAACCTGCTGACCCTGGACAACGAAGCGGCGAGCATTTTCGTTGGCCAGACCATTCCGTTCGTCAGCGGCAGCTACGTCACCGGCGGGGGCGGTACCAGCAACAACCCATTCCAGACCGTGACCCGTGAGGAGGTGGGCTTGAAGCTCAACGTCCGGCCACAGATTTCCGAAGGCGGGACGGTCAAGCTCGATATCTATCAGGAAGTCAGCAGTGTCGACAACCGCGCTTCGAGTACCACGGGCATCGTCACCAACAAGCGCGCCATCGACACCAGCATCCTGCTCGACGACGGGCAGATCATGGTCCTGGGCGGGCTGCTGCAGGATGGTTACAGCCAGAGCAACGACGCGGTGCCGTGGCTGTCGACCATTCCCGGGATCGGCGCGCTGTTTCGCAACGAACGGCGGCAGGTCACCAAGACCAACCTGATGGTGTTCCTGCGGCCCTATATCATCCGCGACACGGCGGCGGGGCGCGGCATCACCCTCAATCGCTACGACTTCATGCGCCGCGCCCAGGGCCTGTTGCAACCGGAGCGCAGCTGGGCACTGCCGGACGTCCAGGCGCCGCAACTGCCGGCCTCGGCCCGGGCGATTCCGGGCGCCGCGCCGGTGAGCTTGCAAACGCCCAGGGCGGTGATCAAGGCGGTGCCCGCAACGGAGCCGGTTGGACAATGAGCATTCAACCTGTGGCGAGGGAGCTTGCTCCCGCTGGGCTGCGCAGCAGACCCGAAACCTGGCGCCTCGGTGCGTCAGGCAGATCGCATTCAACCTGTTTGGGGTCGCTTCGCAACCCAGCGGGAGCAAGCTCCCTCGCCACAGGGGCCATGTCAGTCAGAGAGGAGGTGTCGGCATGACTACCCTCCCATACGCCTGGGCCAAGGCCCAGCGCCTGGTGTTGCGCCAGTCCGAAGACGGCGCGGTGTTGATGGTATGCCCGTCCACGCCGGGCTGGTCCATCAGTGAAGTGCGCCGTCAGTTCGGTGAGGTGCGGCTGGAACGGGTGCGCGACGATGAACTCGACGGCTTGCTCAACAGCGCCTATGCCGACACCGGCAGCGCTGCCGCAGTCGTGGGCGCGGCGGAAAACGAAGTCGACCTCGACCGGCTGATGCAGGACATCCCCGAGATCACCGACCTGCTGGACACCCAGGACGGCGCGCCGGTGATCCGCATGATCAACGCCTTGCTGACCCAGGCTGCCCGGGACGAGGCCAGCGACATCCACATCGAACCCTACGAGAGCCATTCGGTGGTGCGCTACCGCGTCGACGGCACCCTGCGGGATGTGGTTTCGCCGCGCAAGGCCCTGCACGGTGCGCTGGTGTCGCGGATCAAGATCATGGCCCAGCTCGACATCGCCGAAAAACGCCTGCCCCAGGACGGCCGGATCGCCCTGCGCGTGGCCGGGCGCCCGATCGATATCCGCGTCTCGACGGTGCCCACCGGCCATGGCGAGCGGGTGGTGATGCGCTTGCTGGACAAGCAGGCCGGACGCCTGCAGCTGGAAACCCTGGGGATGGACCCGGGCGTGCTGGGCAAGCTCGATCACCTCATCCGCCAGCCCCACGGCATCGTCCTGGTCACTGGCCCCACCGGCAGTGGCAAAACCACCAGCCTCTACGCCGCCCTGGCCCGGCTGGACGCCAGCGTCCATAACATCCTCACCGTGGAGGACCCGGTGGAATACGACCTGCCGGGCATCAGCCAGATCCAGGTCAACGCCAAGATCGACATGACCTTCGCCCTGGCGTTGCGGGCGATCCTGCGCCAGGACCCGGACATCATCATGATCGGTGAAATCCGCGACCTGGAAACCGCGCAAATCGCCGTGCAGGCCTCCCTGACCGGTCACTTGGTGCTGGCGACGTTGCACACCAACGACGCGGTGTCGGCCATCAACCGCTTGATCGACATGGGCGTCGAGCCATTCCTGCTGGCCTCGTCGATGCTCGGCGTGCTGGCCCAGCGACTGGTGCGCAGGCTCTGCCCGCAGTGCAAGCAACCCGACCCGGCGACGCCCGGCACCTGGCGTCCGGTGGGGTGCCCAACGTGTAACCAGACCGGCTACAGCGGCCGCACGGGTATCCATGAATTGTTCTGCATTGACGACGACATTCGCACGCTGATCCACCAAGGGGCAGGGGAGCAGGCACTGCGCGCCGCCGCCCGCCAGGCTGGCATGTTCAGCATGCGCGAGGATGGCGAGCGTTGGGTGCGCAGTGGCACCACGGCCCCTGAAGAAATCCTGCGCGTAACACGGGACGCCTGATGAATCGCTACCGTTTCGAGGCCGCCGACGCCCAGGGCAAAATCGAGTCTGGACACTTGGAAGCCGACAGCCAGGGCGCCGCTTTCAATCTGTTGCGCAGTCGCGGCTTGACCGCGTTGCAGGTGCAGCTCGAGCGCAACACGGCGCAGGCCAGCGGCGGTGGTTTGTTCAGCGCCAAGCTCTCGGACAACGACCTGGCCTGGGCCACCCGTCAACTGGCGAGCCTGCTGGGTGCCAGCCTGCCGCTGGAAGCGGCGTTGAGCGCCACGGTGGAACAGGCCGAGCGCAAGCACATCGCCCAGACCCTGAGCGCGGTGCGCGCCGATGTGCGCAGCGGCATGCGCCTGGCCGAAGCCCTGGCGGCGCGGCCGCGGGACTTTCCGGAAATCTATCGGGCGCTGATTGCGGCCGGTGAAGAGTCTGGTGACCTGGCCCAGGTGATGGAGCGGCTGGCCGATTACATCGAAGAACGCAACAACTTGCGGGGCAAGATTCTCACAGCGTTCATCTATCCCGGGGTGGTGGGGCTGGTGTCGGTCGCCATCGTGATTTTCCTCCTCAGCTATGTGGTGCCCCAGGTGGTCAGTGCGTTCTCCCAGGCCCGCCAGGATCTGCCCGGGCTGACCGTGGCGATGCTCACCGCCAGTGACTTCATCCGTGCCTGGGGCTGGTTATGTTTTGGCGTATTGGCCGGGGGCTTCTGGAGTTGGCGGCTGTACCTGCGCAAACCGGCGGCACGGTTGAACTGGCACGCACGGGTGTTGCGCCTGCCGCTGATCGGGCGTTTTGTACTGGGCCTCAACACCGCGCGTTTTGCCTCGACCCTGGCGATTCTTGGCGGCGCCGGGGTGCCGTTGTTGCGAGCGCTTGAGGCCGCGCGCCAGACGCTGTCCAACGAGCGCCTGAGCCAGAGCGTCAGCGAGGCCACGGCCAAGGTCCGCGAAGGGGTCAACCTGGCGGCGGCGCTGCGGGTGGAAAAAGTCTTCCCGCCGGTGCTGATCCACCTGATCGCCAGCGGCGAGAAAACCGGCTGCCTGCCACCGATGCTCGAACGCGCCGCGCAAACCCTGTCCCGCGACATCGAACGCCGCGCCATGGGCATGACCGCACTGTTGGAGCCGCTGATGATCGTGGTCATGGGCGGCGTGGTGCTGGTGATCGTCATGGCGGTGTTGTTGCCGATTATCGAGATCAACCAGTTGGTTCAATAGCCCGCCGCGCAAAAACCGTGGCGAGGGAGCTTGCTCCCGCTGGGCTGCGCAGCAGCCCCAAAACCTGACACCCCGGTACATCAGGCGGATCGCGTTGGACCTGTTTGGGGTCGCTTCGCAACCCAGCGGGAGCAAGCTCCCTCGCCACAAAAGCTGATCGGCAAAATTTTTTTCAATGCATCAGACATCTCCCGACCCTTGCCCACGCCAAACTCGGGTTCCTCGTTCTGTCATGTTCGCTCGCCAGGCGACCACCCGCCGCGACCTCCACTCCCGCTGTGCAGGGCTCAGTCGTGAAACCCGCCTGAAACCCCAGTCCAGAGCCCTCGAACACCCGAGAAAAACACCCTGAAAACAACCCTCGGCTCCCGAGGTTTTTTCCTTTATCTGTCACCGGAAGCTGCGAATTTCTAACCCATGGCCTCACCCCATCGCCATCGGCACAGGACCGAGCGCCATGACGGCAAGCATGCGTCACTCAACCTACGTACGAACACGACGAAAGGAGATTCTTCATGTTTAAGCGCACTATGATCGCAGCGTCCCTGGCAGTAGCCGCCCTGGCTTCGGCCCAATCGATGGCCGCGGTTGTCGGTGGCGGTGCCACCCTGCCTGAGAGACTCTACAACGGCGCTTCGCCTCTGCCACGCCTGTTGCCGACAGACTTCAGCTACACCGGTGTCGGCAGCGGCGCCGGCAAGACGGCTTTCCTGACCAACGCACCTGCTTCGATCAACCAGCCTGCCGGTACCCCGGTTGACTTCGCCGGTAGCGACTCGGTCATCAACCAGACTGACCTGACCAACTACAACAACGCCTTCGGTGCCACCTTCGGCAAACTGATCCAGATTCCATCGGTAGGCACTTCGGTCACCGTTCCGTACAAAAAAACCGGCACCACCACCCTGCAACTGACCGGCGCCCAACTGTGTGACATTTTCTCCGGCACCGTGACCACCTGGGGCCCGATCCTGGGTAACAGCGACGCCACCCCGATCAAGGTCATCTACCGTTCCGGCAGCAGCGGCACCACCGAATTGTTCGCCCGTTTCCTGAATGATTCCTGCCCTACCCAGTTCGGTGTCAGCAGCACCTTTACCACTGCCAAAGTAGGCGCCGAGCCTGCCAACTGGCAAGCCGTTGCCGGCAGCGCTGACGTGGTGACCGCGGTCAACGCCACCAATGGCGCCATCGGTTATGTCAGCCCTGACTTTGTTTCTCCCAACAACAACGCCGTGGTTGCTCGCGTCAGCAAGAACGCCGTAGCCGCCGGCACCGCGCCACTGCCAAGCCTGGCCAACACCACCGCCGCCCTGGGTACCGCTCCAGTCCCGGCTACCGCTGCCGATCGTGCCAACCCATTGAAGTGGGTCCCTACCTTCGGTTCCGCCGCCAATGACACCGCTGTTCCCACAGGCGCCAACCAGTACCCGATCGTGGGTTACACCAACCTGCTCGTGGGTCAGTGCTACAAGACCGCTGCCGATGCCACCGCCATCCGCAACTTCCTGACCAGCCTGTACACCGGCACCAAAAACACCGTCATCAACGCCCACGCGTTCGCCATCGTCCCTGGCACCAGCGCAACACCGACCAACCTGGCTGGCGAAATCAAGAAAACCTTCCTCGACAACGCCTATGGCGACGGCCTGGATATCGCCAACATCAGCGTCTGCAACGGCAAAGGTCGTTTGTAAGCCGCACGCAGGAAGCCGCTCAGGCCACAGGATGTGGCCACTCTGAAAACAGCATCGGTAGCGGCCAGGTTGGCGCTGCCGATGTTGTTTTTCTGCGCCTGGAAACCTTGCGCGCTTCGCTGTTCCAGATGATTTCGCTGCCCGGCCGGCACGCAGATGAACTTTGTATGACAAGCGTTCGGTCGCGCACCGTTGTAACCGCCTATCAGGTATCGATACGGCCACCTCGGGGCGGCTGTGTGACCTAACTCTGTGCTTTGGGAAAAGGATCGGATAGTGATGCGTCTGTCTAAAAAAACTTCGAAACCGACGCCTCGCGGCTTCGCCCCTGGATCCTCTCGCTCGGTACTGGAGCAGGGCGCGTTGTACCTGACCCCCCTGGCCCAGGCGATTGGCCTGTTGGTGCTCACGGGCACGGCCCAGGCCGCGCAGCCGGCGGCTTTCAGTTCGAGCTGGTTTGCCGCCAAGGGCGCGGCGCAGGCCACCAATACCGCCCGCCCGGGCGGGCAGGTTCCAGGCGCGCCGCCACCGCTGGCGCAACAGCAGACGGCCAACCAGCAATTGCAGCGCTCGCTGAGCAACCTCAACAACACGGTGGCGGCGATCGCCGCGCAGCAGGCCTTGCAGGCGGCGGGCCGTGCGTCAGCCTTCGCCAATCCGCAAACCATTCATAACGGCCTGGGTGGCAATGGCCTGAACCTGGTGATCGGCGCCGATGGCAAACCGGTCTTCAGCAACGTCGAGGCGCCGGTGCAGACCGAGGCGGGCGGCAAGACCCAGGTCTCGATCAAGCAGACGGCCGACAAGGCGATCATCAACTGGGACACTTTCAACGTCGGGCGCGATACCACCGTCAATTTCCAGCAGAACGCCGACTGGGCGGTGCTCAACCGGGTCAATAACGCGACCTCGCCGAGCCAGGTCCAAGGTGCGATCAAGGCCAATGGCACGGTGTTGATCCTCAACCAGAACGGCATCGTTTTCAGCGGCAGCAGCCAGATCAACGTGCGCAACCTGGTGGCCGCCGCCACCGCATTCGACGACAACCAGTTCAAGAACAATGGCCTTTACAGCCCCGGCGCGGCGCCGACCTTCACCAACGCCGGCGGCAAGGTGCGGGTCGAGCAGGGCGCGCGGATCGAAACCCACGCGCCTGCTAGCTCCACCGCCGGTGGCGGTTATGTGCTGTTGCTGGGCAGCGAAGTGGACAATGCCGGGACCATCAGCGCCCAGAAGGGCCAGGTCGCTCTGGCCGCCGGCAGTGATTTCGTGATCAAGAAAGGCCAAGGCACCGACGGTAACGCGCAATCATCGGTGCGCGGCAATCAAGTGGTCGCCAGCGGCACGGGCGAAGTCAGCAACAGCGGCCTGCTGCAGGCAGCATTGGGCGACGTGAGCCTGACCGGCCAGGACGTGCGGCAAAACGGCGTGGCGCTGGCCAGTACCTCGGTGGATTCACGCGGCACCCTGCACCTGACCGCCAGTCGCAGCGTGACCCTGGGCGAGGGCGCCACCAGTGCGATCCTGCTCGATAGCAGCAGTGCCCTGGACAGCCAGCGCAATGGTCTGCTGCAACCGCCCAGTGCAAACACTTCGCCTATCGTCGCGGTCGACGGCTATCGCCGCGACCAGTCGTTGATCGCCATCGACAGCGCCGGCACCGTCGACTTCCAGAAAGGCTCGATCACCCTCGCCAGCGGTGGCCAGGTCGGCGTCCGCGCGACCCAGCGCAGTCGGGTCGGCGATGGCGCGGTCATCGACGTGTCCGGTGCGCTGGGCGTCAAGGTGGCGATGGAATCCAACAGCATCAAGATCAACGTCCAGGGCAACGAACAGCGCGACGCCCCCGGTAACCGCGACAAGGGCGGCCTGAACAGCAAGGACGTGTGGGTCGACACCCGCGACCTGGTGTTCGTGCCCGCCGGAACCAACGGCTACGCGACGGATCGCTGGTACACCGCCGGTGGCCTGCTGGAGGTCAGCGGCTACCTGGGCACCCGCGTGCACAGCGTGGGTGAGTGGATGGCCCAGGGCGGTACGGTGTCCTTCAGCGGTAACGATGTGGTGACGCAGAAGGGCTCGCAGATCAACCTGTCCGGCGGCACCCTCGATGTGCAGTCCGGCATGGTCAAGCAAAGCTGGCTCAAGGGTGCGAACGGGCGACTGTATGAAATCTCCAGCGCCCCTGGCGACATCCTCTATGAAGGGGTGTACCAGGGTTACGAGGATCACAGTACGCGTTGGGGCCAGAGCCGGTTCTACTACAGTCCGCTGATCGCACCCCGGGAACGTTTCGAGCAGGGCTACAGCGTCGGTCGCGATGCCGGCTCCCTGGTGATCGGCACGCGCAACGCCGTGCTGGAAGGCCAGGTGGTCGGCGACACCTTCCAGAGCGACCGCCAGGTGCAGGCCGCCCAGGTCGGGCTGGACGGTTACAACCAGTCGGCGAAGGCGGTGGCCCGTGGCGCGCAACTGATCGTTGGCAACTACGTGCCTTACTACGTGAAAAGCAGCGGTACCCTGCAATACGCCTTGCGCGCCAATGCCGGCACGCTGCAGGACGTCGTCCTCGGGACCGAGGATCAATCCCTCGCGGCCGGAGTGGGGCTCCAGGACACCGTGGCTGAAGGGCGCGAAGGCCGCCTGTACCTGAACAGTGAACAGCTCAACGGCTTCGGCCTTGGCGCCGTGAAGATCGCCGCCACCGGCAGCATCAAGGTCGAAGGAGACCTGCAGGTCGCGCCGGCCGGCAGCATTACCCTGTACGGGCCGCAGGTCCAGGTCGACGCCAACCTGACGGCGCGGGGCGGCGAGATTGCCCTGGGCAACGTGTTGCAGCAAATCAGTGAGAGCGCCCGGATCGAGGACACCCGGATCGATGCCGTTGACGGCAGTCGCGCCGCCGTTCGCGTGGGCAAGGGCGTGACCCTCGATACCCGTGGCCTCTGGAGCAATCAACTGCACAATCCGAATGACAGCAGCGCGCTGCCGTTCCTCAATGGCGGCAACGTGTCCCTGCGCAGCAGCGGCGACCTGACGCTGGCGAGCGGCAGCCTGATCGATGTTTCATCGGGCGCCGCGCTGCTGGCCGATGGCAAGCAACGGGGTGGCAAGGGCGGTAACCTGACCCTGGCGGCCAACGCCAATACGTCCGCCGGCGAAGGGGTGCTGAGCCTCGACGGTGAGCTGCGCGGCCATGGGGTCAATGGCGGCGGACGCCTGAGCGTGCAGGCCGGCAAGGTGACCCTCAGCGACCACCCAGTGGCGGACGCCGACGCCGGCCTGGTGTTGGGCAATGACTTCTTCAACAAGGGCTTCTCGGCCTACGACATTACCGGTAACCAGGGACTGACCGTCAGCGATGGCACCCAGCTGGACGTCAGCATGCCGGTGTACCACTTTGGCGATAACCTTCAGGACGCAGCGACCGGCAGTGACCCGCAGACGCTGTTGTCGCTCTGGACCCCTGAGCTGTACCAGCAGGATGCGATCAAAGGCGTGTTGAGCCAGCGCAAGGGCGCGAACCTGAGCCTGCAGGCCGGCAGCATCCTGTCCACCGCCAGCGAGCGGGAAACGGCGGCGCTGGTGGTCGGTACGGGCGCGCGGATCAGTGTCGATCCAGGCAGCACTCTGAGCCTGGCCAGCGTCGGTCAGTTGAGCGTCGACGGGCAACTCGATGCCTGGGGCGGGAAAATCCTGCTGACCCAGATCAAGCCGGCGGGGTTGGCGGATATTCCAGTGGTCGAACGTCCCCATCAGCGTTCGATCCTGTTGGGCGAACATGCACGGCTGGACGTCTCGGCCCGCGCAGTCACGGCAGTGGATGCCCAGAACCGGCGTTACGGCCGGGTGGATGACGCCGGCAGCATTGTCATCGGTGGCAGCGTCGACACCGACAAAGGCACGGCCAGCGCGCCGGACCTGTTCGTGGTGGTGAAGCAGGGCGCGCGGCTGTTGGCCAACGGCGCCCAGGCCGAGCTGGATATCCGTGGCCAAGGCGCCACGACGCTGAGCAGCGCGGGCGGCAGCATCGCCTTGAGTTCGAACAATGGCTTGCGTCTGGACGGCGAGTTCCAGGCGGCTTCCGGCGGTGTGGGCGCTGCCGGTGGCAGCCTGTCGGTGGCGCTGGAAACCCCGCTGTACGATCGCTCGACGGTGGACGATCAGGTGCGGGTGCCGCGTGAGTTGATCCTGTCCCGGGGCACCGGCAGCGCTGCCACCGATGGCCTGATGAGCTACGGCCAGGGCCGCCTGGACGTCGATAAAGTCGGCCGCGGTGGGTTCGCCAACCTGACCTTGCTCAGCAACGGCATCCTGTCGTTCGCCGGTGATGTGAACCTGAACCTGGCGCAGAGCCTGCAAATCTATACCGGCTCCCTGGCGCTGGCCGAGGGCGCGCCGGGTGACAGCCGGATAGCCTTGAACGCCCCTTATGTGCGTCTGGCCGGGGCCGCGGCGCGAGGCGCCGACGTGCATGTACGCCCGACTATCCAGGGTGGCCTGTCGGTGCAGGACAGTGCCGCCCAATTGCAGGTCAATGCCGATCTGCTGGACCTGCGCGACGTCCTGACCCTGGGCGCTCATGGCGTGCTGGCGCGCCAGCAGGGCCCGGCCCTGGAGATCGATCGCCGCGGTTTTGCCCAGGCGCAGTTGAGCAGCCGGGGCGACCTGCGTTTTCTTGGCGGCTCGCCGCTGAATATCGAGAGTACGGCCACGCAACTGCTCAGCAACGCTGACCTGACCCTGCTGGCGGCGCAGATCTATCCGACCACGGGGGCCACGGCGCGGGTCAAGACCACCGCCGATTCGACCCTGCGGATCGGGCGTACCACCGACACGTTGCCGGCCCAACCGTATTCGGTGTTCGGTTCGCTGAGCCTGGACGCCGGCACCTTATTGCAGGGCGGCGTGCTGCGGGCGCCGTTGGGGCTGCTCAGCCTGGGCGAAGAAGGGGGCGATATCCAGACCTTGAAGTTGTTGCCGGGCAGTGTCACGTCGGTCAGCGGGGCCGGTTTGAACATGCCTTATGGCGGCACGGTCGACGGCTTGTCCTATCGCTACAACGGCAAGGACGTCCAATTGATCGGCGCGGGGGGCAGCACGTCGGTCAACGTGTTGTCGGTGGGCGTCTCGATGATCGGCCACAGCATCGACGTGCAACCCGGTGCCGTGCTGGATCTGTCCGGTGGCGGCGAACTGGCCGGCGCCGGTTTCATTTCCGGGCGGGGCGGCTCGACCGACGCGCGCTACAACCCGTTGGTGCAGATCGGTGCGGACGGTAGCCTGGTATTGCCGGGGTTGGACACCAACCCGGTGTACGCCATCGTCCCCGGCGACCAGCGCGGCTACGCGCCGCCGTCAGGGGAGGCCGGGGCGCGCGATCCGCTGATTGGCCAGCGCATTACCCTGGACGCGGGTGTTCCAGGCCTGCCGGCGGGCACCTACACCTTGCTGCCCTCGACTTATGCCTTGTTGCCGGGGGCGTTCCGGGTCGAACTCAATGGCCTGGCTGGCAGCGGAAGAATGACCAGCAGCCTGGCCATGCGCAACGGCTCCTGGGCCACCTCGGGAGGGTTGTCGATTGCCCATAGCAATATTCGCGATGCGCTGTCCAGCCAAGTGATCCTGACCTCGGCGGCCGTGCTGCGGCGTTATTCGCAATACAACGAAACCGGCTACGCAGCGTTCGCCAAGGCCGACGCCACGCTCAAAGGCGTGCCGCGGGCGATGATCGAGGCCGATGGCAAGACCCTCAAGCTCAAGTTCAAAGGGGTGGGCGACCCTGCCGAGACGTTCCGATTCAACGGAACAGCCCGTTTCAAACCGGCCGAGGGCGGCCTGGGCGGCAGCGTCGGCATTTTCGCCGACGCCACCCGCCTCGAAGTGCTGCCGGTCGGCCAACAGGCCACGGCGGGGTTCGCCGGTGCCTCGCTCCATGATCAGGCGCTCAATGCTCTACAGGCTCCGCGCCTGTCGATCGGGATGCTGCCCGGAGTCATCTACGGCCAGGGCGGCAATCTGGTGACCTTCAACTCGACGCTGTCCGACATCGTTCTGCGCCAGGGCAGCAGCCTCAAGGCCGGTGAGGTGTTCCTTGCCACTAACGTCAAGGCCGGTGCCATCGTGGTCGAGCAGGGGGCGAGCATCAATACCCTGGGCCAAGGCAGCGCACCGTTCGATTCCCGCAGCGGTTTCGTCTACGACCCGGGCCTGAACAGCTTGCTGGCGGTGTCCAACGGCTGGCTCGATGTGCTGCCGCCCTCTGCGGGCGCTTCGGGAAGAGGTCCGGGCTCGATCCTGATCGGCCAATGCGACACCGGCCATTGCAGCGGCACCACCGAACTCTATTCCCAAGGCACCATCACCGCGGCGACCGACAATGTCTTCAACCTCGATGAGTCGGTGCGCTTCGGCACGCGCAACCTGACGCTGGCGGTGGGCGCGATCAACATCGGTTCGGCCCAGGCGCTGGCGGCGGCCCAACAACGCCAGGCGCTGCCCAAGGGGCTGACCCTCAACCAGCAGGTGCTTGACCGCCTGCTGCGCGGCGATCGCCTCAAGGGCGCGCCCGCCCTGGAAAACCTGGTGCTCAATGCCCGGGATTCGGTGAACTTCTACGAAAGCGTCGAGCTCAGCACCCTGGACCCCTTGACGGGCAAGTCCAGCCTCCAGCGGCTGGTCCTCGGCACGCCGGCGATCTACGGCTACGGCGCGGCCGGTGACCATGCCAGCATTCGCACCGGCACCCTGGTGTGGAACGGTGCGCTGACGCCGGCCGGCGCGCCGCTGCTGGCCGGACCTGGCAACGGCAGCGGGGTGCTGGATATCCAGGCCCAGGTGCTGGAATTCGGTTACGGCCCGAATGCCCAGGCCAACAACCTCGACAACCCGCAGCGCCTCACGCTGGGCTTCAGCCAGGTCAACCTCACCGCCAGCCAGCGCATCACCGCCAACCACAAAGGCGCGTTGCAGGTGTACCAGTCCCGTGGCGACTATGTCAGCGGCAAAGGCTACAGCTACAGCGGCGGCGACCTGCGGGTGAACACACCGCTGTGGACCGGCGAGGCAGGCTCGGTCAACCGCATCACCGCCGGTGGCGCGCTGACGGTGGCGGGCATTGCCGGGGTGTCGGCCGCAGCCGTCGACAACGCGGCGCTGGGGGCTGAGTTGCAGCTACAGGCCGGCAGCCTGCTGCTTGACGGCACGGTCCGCCTGCCCAGCGGCAAGCTCACCCTCGGCGCCAGCGGCGACGTGGTGCTGGGTGACAACGCCCGGATCGACCTGGCCGGGCGCGAGGTGGTGCTCAACGATGTGCGCAAATACAGTTGGGGTGGTGATCTGTTTCTCGACAGCCGCACCGGCAATATCCGTCAGGCCGCCGGTTCGACCGTCGACCTCAGCGCCCGCAACAACCGCGCCGGCCTGCTCAGTGCGATCGCCCTCGACCCCGATGCCGGCCTGATCGACCTGCAAGGCCGCATCCTCGGTTCCGCCACCGGCACCTATAACGCCGGCGGCACCCTGGTGCCCTATGCCAGCGGCGCGGTGGACCTGCGCGGGCAAACCCTGGGGGATTTCGCTGCGCTGAACGGGCGGCTGAACCGTGACCAAGTGTTTGGCTCGCGCAGCTTCCAACTCAAGCAAGGCGACCTGGTGATCGGCAACGAACTCAAGGCCAATGCCATCAATGTCTCGGTGGACAACGGCAGCCTGACCGTGCTCGGCACTGTCGATGCCAGCGGGCAAGCGGTCGGGAGTATCCGTCTGGCGGCGAAACACGGGCTGACCGTCGCCGGCAGCGCGCTGCTCGATACCCACGGCAGCATTTTGCGGGTCGACAGCTACGGCAAGATCATCGACAGCCCCAACCGGGCGCTGATCGAACTCAACTCCGGGGACGGCCAGTTGACCCTGGCCAGCGGTGCGCGCCTGGACCTGCGCCACGGCACCGGCGCGCCGCTGGGCAATGGCCCGGGACAAAACGACGGCCGGGCCCGTGGCACCCTGGAGCTCAATGCCCCGCGGCTGCGGGTCGATGATCCGCGGTACGGCGATATCGCCATCGATGCCTCCGGCAACGTGTCGGTGCTCGGCGCGCGCTCCATCAACGTCAATGCGATTGCTCGTTATACCGATGCCCGTTACGGCACCGCGCCGGCGGTGGATGGGCGGCCTTATCAAGTGATCGATCAGCGATACCTGAACGATAAACACAATGACAGCGAGGCGTTCATCAATGCCGCGCTGAACAACGGCAATCTGCTCAACGGCAAACTGGCCGGGCTGAACAATGCGGCTTACGCCGATGCGCTGCACCTGCGGCCCGGCGTGGAAATCCTCAGCAAGACACCGGACGGCGACCTGGTGGTGGAGGGTGACCTGGACCTGTCCGGTTATCGCTACGCCAGCCTCAACCGCCACACGCAAAAGACCGATGTGTATGGCTCCGGCGAGGCGGGCAACCTGGTGGTGCGCGCCGGTGGCAACCTGAATATCTATGGCAGCATCAACGATGGTTTCGCGCCGCCGGAGGCTGGCGACCCGACGTTGCGCACCGATGGCAATGGCTGGTTGCTGATCGCTGGGAAACAGCCGTTCGGTGCTGACCTGGTGGTGCCGGGCGCTGGTGTCGAATTGGCTGAGGGTACCCTGTATCCGGCCGGCAGCCTGCTCAACTATGACGTACCCTTCAAGGGCGGCAGCCTGCCGGCGGGGCTCGAGCTGCCGACCACGCTGAGCCTGGGCGAGGCGCTGAACCTGCCGGCGGGTACGCTGTTGCAGGCCGCCATCCGCGATGCCAGCGGCAACCTCCTATATGCCGCTGGCACCTTGCTCAAAGAGGCGGTCAGCTTGCCGGTCGACACGCGCCTGGAAGCCGGTACCCGTTTGCCGATGGGCATAACCGTCAAGGACGGCACCTGGCCCAAGGGGGTCGCAGTGCCGGGCAGCGGGTTGACGTTGCGGAGCGCCCTGGCGTTGGGCTCCGGCGCGCTGATTCCTTCCGGCACCGACGTCAAGCTGGCGGAGGGGGTCGACCTGATCGAATTGCGCCCGGTCGAAAACGGTATCCAGGGCCGAAATTGGGCGGTCGCAAGCCTGCTGCCGGACGGCTCGCAATCCTGGTCGATGCGTTGGGTGGCGGGGGCCGATACCGAGGCGGCTGATACCCGCATCACCCGCCCTCATGCAGAGGCGGGCAGTTTGCAATTGGCCGATGGGCATTACCTGGCCAAGCGCGAGCAGACCGGTGGCGGTGGCGGAGGGGGTGGCGGAACGGGGTTGGTTTGGGCGCCAGGCAGCAATATCGGCGTGCCAGGAGAGCCCGTACCACCCGATATGTTGGATTTTTGCACCTGGATTCCAGGTGAATGTATCCCAGCACCGCCCAAAACGGTTTTGGTCTGGTCTCCGACCAACAATTATGGTGTACCAGGGGAGCCTGTGCCGCCTGATGCGCTGGATTTCTGCACCTGGTTTCCTGACTGGTGCGTGTTGGCTGTGGTTCCCGACAACCCTCCGGAGCCGATCCGCACCAAGGTCACTCCCGGCAGCCAGCTGTTCAGCGTCTTGCGCACCGGGACCGGCGATCTGGAACTGCTCAGTGCCGGTGATTTCACTATGCGGTCGCTGTTCGGGGTCTACACCGCCGGCACCCAGTCGGCCTCGTTGGCGCCGGGCGCCAACGACCCCTATCAGCAGGCCCGTGGCCGACAACCCGATGGCAGTGTGCTGGGCACTGCGGGTGCCGCCTATGAATCGCTCACCACCGGTGGCGCTTACCAGGCCTGGTACCCGGAGCAAGGCGGTAACCTCAAGCTGACGGTGGGCGGTGACCTGCACGGCGATTCGTTCTCCAAGAGAAACGTCGGCAGTGGGGCACAGAACACGTCTGCGGCAATGGGCAACTGGTTATGGCGCCAAGGCACAGGCACCACGGCCGATCCGGCCACGCAAATCCCTACCGCGTGGTGGATCAACTTCGGCACCTTCGCCCAGCAGCCTTCCACCGAGGCAGGAGATCCCTACCTGACGGGCTTTACCGGGATCGGCACGTTGGGCGGCGGCAACCTGAGCGTCGATGTGGGCGGCGACGCCGGCTTGATTTCCCAACAACTCGGTGTCCTGGGCGCCGATGTGGAGCGCAGCCAGGGGCTGGTGCTGGCCGTGGGCAGCAGTGGCCGGGTTGCCGCCGATGGCAGCCTGGTGTTGACCGGTGGCGGCGACCTGCGGTTGCGCATCGGCGGTGAACTCAACCCTTCCCAGGCGGCACGAGAGAGTGTCAGCGCGGCGGCTGATCTGAACGGGATGCTGGCCAACCTGCGCGGTTCATTGCAGTTGCAGGCTGGAGCGATCGGAGCGTTGGGCCTGACCTACGGCAGCTATGACGCTTTCCAGGATCCGAAAGAGTCTCGGGCCTATGACGCTTACGTTTCCACCATGGCCACCGCTCGCGGCGGCGTGACCCTGATGCCGGGGGATGCCGGCGTCAGCCTGGACAGCCGTGGCGACCTGGTGTTGCAGGGAGTGGGCGATCCGGGACGGGTGTTGATGCAGAACTCCACCGGCTACACCGACCGCGAAGGTGCCTATCGCAGTGGCGGTGGCCTGAGCCAATTCTCCCTGTGGACCGGCAATACCGCCATCGACCTGTTTAGTGTCGGCGGTAACCTGACGCCCATCGTCGCCATTGAAAAACTGGCCGGTCTCAATGCCTCAGTCTCCGGCGGACGTTTTGTCTACCCCTCGATCCTGCGGGCCGTCGCCGCCAATGGCAGCCTTTACTACGGACCATCGGCCCGTGGCGTCAGTGACGTGGCATCGGGGTTCTCGTTGATGACTGCGCCCTCGGCCAATGCCGAGTTGCAACTGATCGCCGCCGATTCGATTTATGCCGGCGGTTATGCGGTCACGCAGTCGGGGGCCGATCCGGCCCTGTTGTCCAGTCCGTTGCGCCCGGCCTTCGCCGGCTACAGCGGGATCAACAGCAATCCGAACTATGATAATTACGGCACTGGGGTCTATGTCGCGCCGAGCGAATTCCCGTTATTCAGTTTTGGCGCCAATACCTTCAGCGTCCAGCCGTATACCCGGCGCGAGCCGGTGCGTTTTTATGCGGTGAAGGGCGATATCGTCGGCCTGCGGACCGGCGAAGTGATTCGTTATCCAGCGTCGGGTGACGAGGTGCGCTACGAAGGCAGCGGCCCGCTGCGGGTGATGGCTGGGCGTGACATTGTCAACTCCGGCTTGCCGTTGAACACCGCGACTGATGTGCCTGCTGCCGTCAGTGGTTCGGCTGGCGGGCAATCCACCGGTAACTTGATCGTGCACAGTCGAAGCGATGAAATTTCCCAGGTTTCCGCGGGGCGTGACATCCGCCTGAGCACCTTTAATATTGCCGGTCCCGGCCTGCTGGAGGTCAGTGCCGGGCGCAACCTGTACGGGTCGGGCCCGGGCGTGGGGCAGTTGTACCAGGAGAGCGGCTTCAACAGCATTGGCAATGTCGACCCGGCGGCGCAGGTCCGTGACGGTGGCGCCTCGATCGCGCTGATTGCCGGGGCTGGCCCCCAAGGGCCGAACTATCGGGGTTTGCTGGCGCGTTACCTGCAACCAGGCGCGGCGCTGAAAGATTATCGCGGCGAACTGAACCAGTGGCTGAGTCAACGCTTCGGCTACAGCGCTGGCGAAGACCAGGCCCTGGCGTTTTTCGCCGGCCTGCCGACGGAACAGCAGAACGTCTTCGCCCGGCAGATCTACTTCGCCGAACTCAAGGCCGGGGGGCGCGAATACAACACCGTCGGTGGCGAGCGCAGTGGCAGTTACCGCCGGGGGCGCGAGGCGATTGCCGCGCTGTTCCCCAGCAAGGATGTGGCGGGCAACACCATTCGCTACGACGGTGACATCACGCTCTACGGCGGTTCGGGGATCCACACTGACTTTGGCGGCGATATCCAGGTGCTGACCCCGGGCGGGCAGCAGGTATTCGGGATCGAAGGTGACGCGCCACCGGCCTCGGCCGGGGTCATCACCCAGGGCCAGGGTGACATTCAGTTGTACGCCCAAGGCAGCATTTTGCTGGGCCAGAGCCGGATCATGACCACCTTTGGCGGTTCGATCCTCGGCTGGTCGGCCGGGGGCGATATCAACGCCGGGCGTGGTTCGAAGACGACGGTGGTCTACACGCCGCCAAGGCGCGTGTATGACACTTGGGGCAACGTCACCTTGTCGCCATCGGTACCGAGTACCGGCGCGGGTATCGCCACCCTCAACCCGATTGCCGAAGTGACGCCGGGAGACATCGACCTGATCGCGCCGTTGGGCACCATCGATGCGGGCGAGGCGGGGATCCGGGTGTCGGGCAACGTCAACATCGCGGCCTTGACCGTGGTGAACGCGGCCAACATCCAGACCCAGGGCAAATCCTCTGGCGTGCCGCTGGCGGCTTCGGTGAACACCGGGGCGATCACCTCGGCCAGTTCGGCGGCGTCTTCGGCGACGCAGGCGGCTGAGGATGTGGCCCGCCAGCAACAGAACGCCGCGCGGCAGAACCAGGCGTCGGTGTTCACCGTGCAGGTGGTGAGCTTTGGCTCCGAGCAACTGGCCCCGTCCCGCGATGGCGCCAGCCGCGAAGCCCCACGGGCCTACGACCCGGCCAGCCCGGTCCAGGTCCTGGGCGCGGGGCCTTTGGATGAACAGAGCCGCCAGCGGCTGACGGAGGAGGAGCGGGGGCGGTTGAGTTTGTAGGGGAATTCAGCTTGCGGTGATGTTGGCAGTGCTGGCCTCATCGCGAGCAAGCTCGCTCCCACAAGGGGGGGCTGCGGTGTTCATGAGCTTTTGCATGCACCGCAGGTCTCAGTGTGGGAGCGGGCTTGCTCGCGAAGACGGCGGCACAGCCAACATATATGCCAGCAGGTCCACCGCCTTCGCGAGCAAGCCCGCTCCCACAGGGTTATTGGGTGGCCTTGAGGTTTGGGTACGACACAGGCCCCTTTGTGGGAGCGAGCCTGCTCGCGATAGCCGTGGCGCGACGGGTTACAGCCACCTCGGCGTAGTGAAGAACGAGGCCATTTCCGAGCGGGGCAGTGCCGCGCCGAAGTAGGGGCCTTGGACATGGTCGCAGGCCACGTTGCGCAATTGGCTGAATTGCCGGGCATTTTCTATACCCTCGGCGGTGACCATGAGCCCGACGCTGCGGCTCAACCGGATCATCGCCAGGACACCTTCCTTGTCGTCCTCCAGGCCCAACTGCGAGAGGATGTTGCGATCGAAGCGGATGCCATCGAACGGCTGGTCCAGCACCTCTCGCAGGGAGGCGATGTTGGTGCCGAACTTATCGATGTTGATCCGCACCCCAAGATCCTTGAGCGCATGGAGGGTGGCAGCGACGGCCTTGTGGTCGGCCAGCAGCACCCCTTCGGCCACTTCCAAGGTTAACCGGTGAGGCGCCAGGCCACTCGTTTCGAGCGCCTCCTGCACCTGGTTGAGCAGGAAGCTGCTGTTGAACCACCGGGGTGAAACCGCGAGGGAGACATTGACATCGCTCGGCCAGGTCACGGCTTCTTCACAGACGTTGATCAAGACCCAGGTACCCAGTTCTTCCAACTGACCCGAGGTTTCGGCCACGGGGATGAAGTCGGCCCCACCCAGCTCACCCTTTTCGGGGTGGTGCCAGAAGATCTGGGCTTCGAAACCGTGCAGTTGCTCGGCGATCACGTCGAAGCGAGGCAAGTAGCGCAGTTCCAGTTGGTCGTGCTGCATGGCGTTGCGCAGTTGCTGCTCGTATTGCCGCCGGTCGCGGGCCAGGTTGCCCATGGCTTCCACATACACGCGCCAGGTGTTGCGGCCCGCCGCCTTGGCCGCATACAAGGCGATGTCGGCGTGGCGCAACAGCTCATCGGCCCGTTCGTCGCCGGGCTGCGACCAGGCGACGCCGATGCTCACCCCCAGGTACAGCGTGTTGCCGTCCAGGTGCATGGGCCGTTGCATGCAGTCGATCAGTCGTGCACAGAGTTGATCGAGATCGTCGGGATCGCCGGGATCGGGCATGACAATGACAAACTCATCACCGCCCAGGCGCGCCACCAGATCGGTGCCACGGACGTTTTGCTGGAGGATATGCGCCACTTCCCTGAGCACTTTATCGCCCACGGCATGGCCCAGGGAGTCGTTGACCGGCTTGAATCGGTCCATGTCCAGGTTCAGCAGCACCAGGGGCGGGCGATCAGGTCGATCCAGGTGTTCGCGAAGGCAATCGAACAAACGGTTGCGGTTGGCCAGCCCGGTCAGCGGGTCATGCAGGGAGAGGTGCTTGATCTGGGCCAGCGCCCGCAACTCGTCGGTGATATCCGTGGCGGTGCCGCGAAAACCCAAGGTGCCGGCTTCGATGGCCCGTACCGACAGCTTGCAGGTGCGGATGCGCTGGTTGCGCGCGGTGTACTCGCACAGCAGCGGTGCCGAAGAGAGGCTGTTGGCGCCGCCGAGCAACCATTGGGCAATCGAGATCGAGCCACCATGGGGGTGGAGCAGCCGATGCAGCGGTTTGCCGAGCCATTCCGTGGGGCTGAATCCGGTCACTTGTTCGAAGCGTTCCGACAGGTAGGTCAGCGTCCCGGTCGAGTCGACCTCCCACAACCAGTCGGAGGAGACTTCGGCAATGTCGCGGAAACGTTCTTCGCTGCGCTCCAAAGCCTTGCGGTGGGCCAGCAGGCTGGCGTATTGGCTTTCCTGGGCGCGCAGCATCGTCAAGGCGTGGCGCAGAACGGCCAGGGCCAGGATCGCGAGCACCAGTAACGCCACGGCCAGCAACGGCAGCAGGACTTTGCGCAGATCCTGGCCCGGGGTCTGCGGTCGCCACGCCAGGGCCTCTTGGGTCAGATCGTCGAGCAGCAACTGGGCGGTATTGGCGGGGCCCGGGGTCCTGGCGATATGGGCGTCGGGCAGGGCGAAGTCCCGCGCCAGGTTTTCCAGGGCGCCGGGGTCCAGGACCTTGACGAAGAGCATCAGGCTGGGCGGGCCGGGAATTTGCGCCACGCTGTTGTCCGTGCCGGTGGTGATGGCGGACACGGCGACAAACGCCGGGGCGTCGTCGTGGTGCAGCAGCTCGACGACCACTTCGTCGTGATTTTCCGCCGTGCTGGCTTTGTTCCGCAGTGCTCGCAGGTCGCCGGTCAGCCAGGTGTCGGCATCGACCTCGCTCATCTGGCCATCGATCACCGAATAAACGGTCTTGCCGGTCGGGGAAATGACAAACACCGCCTGGTAGCCATAGAGCGAAAACACGCTGCTGCCGACGTTTTCCTGGTCATAGGCCCATTCCTTGTCGACGTCGACATGCAGGTGCCGGTAGGCGTCGCTCCACTTGGAATAGTCGCTCAGGTCGCGGCCGATGCCGGTGCGGATGCCCTCGATGGCCCGTTGGGCGAAAAACAGGCTCTGTTCGCGGGCGCGCCGGTCCTGGGCCGCGGTGATGTTAAGCAGCACGGCGATCGCCAGTGCGGACATGACAAACAGCAGGAGCATGATGGCCGGGAACGTGCGACGGGTGAAACTACGGGTTGGCGAGCCCGGGGAAAGGACAGTCGAGTCATTGCCAGCATTTTCAGTCATAAAAAAGTCATCAGCCAAAAGCGATTTCACCCGCACCTGTCTTGTATCGGCGGGTGGGCTGATTTACTTAGTCGTGTTAACGAAGCAGCCGACAGACTGCGTTGTTGTCATGTGCGGGCCTTGAAGCGGGATGCCCATTGGAGGGCGACGTCCCGTTGGCGCAGGTAGCTGACCCCGGCGGCGGCCAGCAGGGCGATGAACGCGGCAAGCGCGGCCAAGGCCATGTCCTTCTGTGAATCCCACGGGTCCCGTTGGGCGCCGACAAAGGCCTTGGCGGTATCACCGCCGATATAGGCACCGCCCAACCATTCAATGATCTCGTAAATGGCCGACGACGCGAGGATCAGGCTCCAGGCCAGCAAATAGCCCGTGAACCCCTTTGCAGGCATTACCCGCAGCAAAACCTCCCGCAGCGGATAGGCCAGCAGCAGGCCATAGCTGAAATGCACCAGCCGATCGAATTGGTTGCGTTGGAACCCCATGAGCTGGTCAAGCGAAGGGCCCCCGGTCAAGGCCTGCCACCACTGGTTGTAGGGCACCTTGGCGTAGCTGTAGTGGGCGCCGATTTCATGGATGCAGAGAAACACGAATAGCAGTGTGGCGGACAGCCGGGAAAAGCTGAATCGCCGATGAACGGCCACCAGCACGACCAGCAACACAACCACCGGCAGGTTTTCCGCCAGCCAGTCGCTGCGTTTCAGGGGGGCGATGGCCAGCCAGCCCCAGACCACGCAGAACGCCAGCAGTAGGGACCTTTCATAGCGACGATGCAGCTCAACGGTGGGCATCGTGTCACGCCTCACTCTTTATCCGTGCGATGGCCCGGCAGCAGGCTGCTCAATACCTGCTTGGCGGTCTCCACCACGATGCCTCGCTCGTTCGGGTCGCCCTGGAGCAGGGTCGAGGCAAACTTCTTGGCCTGTTCCAGCTTGATATGCGGCGGCAGCGGCGGCACGTCGGGGTCGGTGCGAAATTCGATCAGCACCGGACGATCCGCCGCCAGCGCGGTTTCCCAGGCCGTGGCCACGTCGTCTTCGTGCAACACGAGGATGCCCTTCAAGCCAATGGACTCGGCAAACAGGTGGTAGGGCACGTCGGGAATGTCCTGGGAGGCTTCGAATTTTGGATCGCCCTCCATCACCCGTTGTTCCCATGTCACCTGGTTCAAGTCCCGATTGTTGAACACCGCACAGATCCAGGTGCCGTTGGCCCAGGTGCGCCAGTATTTGGCGACGGTGATCAGCTCGGCCATGTTGTTCATCTGCATGGCGCCATCGCCCACCAGGGCGATCACTGGGCGCTGCGGATGGCAGAACTTCGCCGCGATGGCGTAGGGCACGGCGGCGCCCATCGACGCCAGGCCACCCGACAGCGAACACATCATGCCGCGCCGGATCTTCAGGTCGCGGGCGTACCAATTGGCGCAGGAGCCCGAATCGCAGGTGATGATGGCGTGCTCTGGCAGTCGCGGCGACAGCTCGAAGGTGACTCGCTGCGGGTTGATCGGTTTGGCGGCTACCAAGGCGCGTTTTTCCAGGGTGCGCTCCCAGCGTTCCCGCCAATGCTCGATTTTCTTGCGCCAGGTGCGGTCGGTTTTTTCTTCGATCAGCGGCAGCAGGGCGCGCAAGGTATCGACGCTGTCGCCGTGCAGGCTGACTTCCATGGGATACCGCAGGCTGAGCATGTCCGCTTGAATGTCGATCTGCACACCCCGGGCCTGGCCTTCAGGGGGCAGGAACTCGGCGTAGGGGAAGCCGGAGCCGATCATCAGCAGCGTGTCGCAGCCGGCCATCAGGTTGTCGCTGGGCTCGGTGCCAAGCAGGCCGATGGTGCCGGTGACCCAGGGCAGGTCATCGGGCACGGCGGCCTTGCCCAGCAATGCCTTGGCCACACCGGCGCCGAGTTTCTCGGCGATGGCGATGACTTCGTCGGTGGCGTGCAGCGCGCCGGCACCGACCAGGATGGCGACTTTCTTGCCGGCATTGAGCACCTCGGCGGCTTTGCGCAAGTCCTCTTCGTAGGGGACGACGCTGGGTTTGCGGTAGCCGACGCCGGAGTGAACGGTCCCGTGCTTGTGGCGCGGCGCGGTGTATTCCATGTCCTGGAGGTCGTTCGGCAGGATCAGCGCCGTGACCCGGCGTTCGCCCACCGCCGTGCGTACGGCGCGGTCGAGCAGGTGACGCACCTGGGCGGGTACGCTGGCTTGCTGCACGAACGCCCCGGCCACGTCCTTGAACAGGCTCACCAGGTCCAGTTCCTGCTGGTAATGCCCGCCCAGCGCGGCGCGGGCCTGCTGGCCGCTGATGGCGAGCACCGGCATGTGATCCATTCGGGCATCGTAGAGGCCGGTCACCAAGTGGGACGCGCCGGGTCCGGAAGTGGCGATGCAGACCCCCAGTTCGCCGGTGAACTTGGCGTGGGCGCAGGCCATGAACGCGGCCATTTCCTCGTGGCGGGCCTGGATGAAGCGGATTTTTCCCTGGGCGCGGTTCAAGGCGCCAAACACGCCGTTGATGCCATCGCCCGGATAGCCATAGATACGGCGAACCCCCCATTCATAAAGACGTTCCACCAGGAAATCACCGACGGTCATGCTCATGTCTGTCCCTCGTTTCGGGCTGTGGTCGCTCGGCGCGACGTGCAGCGGTTGACGTTCATACAGGACTTGACCGGTGCACGCCGTCCAAGGTTTCGATTTTTTCAACCAGGTGCGCGGCGTCAGCCTTGGGCCTGGCAATGTCAGGGCGAACGACATCGCGGGCAAGCCTTGCTCCCACAGGGTTGATGCTCGAACTCAAAATACGCTGTTCACAGCTGATCCCTGTGGGAGCAAGGCTTGCCCGCGATGAGGGACGGCGTGTATCGCAGTGTGTACCGCGCAGGCCCGGATACATCTGCTTGACGAAGCACCGGGCCGGCGACACAGGCCGGATACACACCGTCGATTAACTACGCCAGCCAGCCGGCCCCGAGCCTCGGTGCCGGTGACTGGCGGATTAATCGTCAATCGTCAGAGGAATACCCCATGCTCAACTTCTCCCGTCATTCATCCCTTGCACTTGGCCTGGCTTTGGTCGGTGGCCTGGGTCTCTCCACGGCGGCTTCGGCCTTGACCATGAACGACCTGGCCCAGGGCTACACCCTGGCGGCCGCCGATACGGTGAAGAAACCCGCCGAAGGCAAGTGCGGCGAAGACAAGTTCGCCAAGACCGATAAAAACCACGATGGCCAGGTATCGCGCGACGAATTCATCGCCGCCGCGCCGGAACGAGCCGCTGAGTTCGACAAGATCGACGCCAACCACGACGGCGGTATCTCGTTGCCGGAAGCCAAGCAATACCTGTCGGCCCAGGCGAAGACCGCGGAAGGCAAATGTGGCGAAGGCAAGTGCGGGGCGGCTATCGAGTCCTGACTTCTAACGAGTGAGGGGCGTATGCGAATGGCTGCAATGAGACAGGAGCCATGCGCTGTCTATGTGGCGAGGGGATTTATCCCCGCTGGGCTGCGAAGCAGCCCTGAAACCTGCCGACTCGGTATGCTAGGAAGATTGAGTCTGCTGCATTGGGGCTGCTGCGCAGCCCAGCGGGGATAAATCCCCTCGCCACAAGTTTGATGATCGACTGGCACCATTCGCTGCGCCCCCCTCATCTCTTGCTTTCCAAGGAGATGTGTCATGTTGAATCTACCCCAACCCTCGGCAGGCCTCGGCCTGCGCCGGGCCTTGCTCGCTGAACTGCGCCAGGCACCGCCCGGGGATTTCGACTTTCTTGAAGTCGCTCCGGAAAACTGGATCGGCATCGGCGGCCCCCATGGCGCCGCCTTGCATTCGTTGGCCGAACGTTATCCGTTGACGTGCCACGGCCTGTCGTTGTCCCTCGGTGGGCCGGTGCCGCTGGACCTGGCGTTTCTCGGCCAGGTGCGTGCTTTCCTCGAGCGTTTCAAGGTGCCGGTGTACAGCGAGCACTTGAGCTACTGCGGCGACGAGGGGCATTTGTATGACTTGTTGCCGCTGCCCTTCACCGAGGAAGCGGTGCATCACGTGGCGACGCGGATCCGCCAGGCCCAGGATGTGCTGGGACGCCGCCTGGCGGTGGAAAACGTCTCTTATTACGCCGCCCCCCAACAGGACATGAGCGAGCTGGATTTCACCCGGGCGGTGTTGCGCGAAGCCGATTGCGACCTGTTGCTGGACGTCAACAACGTCTACGTCAACTCGGTCAATCATGGCTTCGATCCCCAGGCATTCCTGGCGGGTCTTGAGCCGGGGCGGGTGGTCGCGATGCATGTGGCCGGGCACTATGACGAGTCCGACACGCTGAAAATCGACAGCCATGGCGCGCCCGTCAAGCCGGTGGTCTGGGCGCTGCTGGCCGAGGCTTATGCACGTTTCGGCGTACAGCCGACCTTGCTCGAACGGGACTTCAACTTCCCGCCTTACGCCGCCCTGGTGGCCGAACTGCAGACGATTCGCCAGTTACAGCACCAGGCCGGCACCTGGCAGGCGGTGAGCCATGGCTGAGGCCCGGCAGACGCTGCATCAGCAGCAACAAGCGCTGACCAGCTACCTGCGCGACCCGGATCACTGCCCGATCCCGTCCGGCATGGACGCGGCGCGGGCCCAGGTGTATCGCGACCTGATCTTCGAGAACATGCGTGCGCTGCTCAGCGGCACCTTTCCCGTGTTGGTAAACCTGCTGGGACAGCACCCCTGGCGTGCCTGCGTGCGCCGATTCCTGCGTGAACATCGCTGTACCACGCCCAAGTTCGGTGAAATCGCCGAGGAATTCGTTGGCTACCTTGCAGACCATCCTTCGCCGGACTGGCCGCCGTTCGTGGCGGAGCTGGCGCACTACGAGTGGGTCGAGATGGCGCTGCTGCAATCCGAGGCCGAGCCGTTGCCGTCCCATGACGAGACGTCCTTGCTCGGCTCGCCGCTGCGAGTCTCGCCCTTGGCCTGGCCGCTGGCGTACCAATGGCCGGTGCATCGCCTGGCGCCGAGTTATCAGCCCTCGGCACCACCGGCGCAACCGACGCTGCTGCTGGTGCGGCGAACGCCTGGTTTCGAGGTGCGTTTCTCCGAACTCAGCCCGTTGGCCTGGCGGCTTTTGGAGCGCATCGAGGCCTATCCAGGGTTGACGGGGCGAGGGCAGTTGCTGGCGTTGGCGCGGGAGGCGGGGGTGGATTCGGCAGAATTCATGGACAACGCCGTGGCGCTGTTGCGGCGGATGCAGGAGGAAGGGGTTGTTGGCGTAGCGTTGTAATCTGCCATTGAAATGCTAACCCCTGTGCGGCCCTGCTGTGGGAGCAAAGCTTGCTCGCGATGGGTCCCCCTCGGTCTGACTGATTGACCGAGTCGTCTGTATCGCGGGCAAGCCTTGCTCCCACAGCAAGTTCGCTCCCACAAGGTTTTTTGTCAGGCCTTGTTTCGGCGATGCAGGCCTGCCCTCAGCACCGCATCCACACTCAACTTCCCAGCCCCTTGCAACAGCAACGGCAGCAAGGCCACCAGGTAGATCAGCGGCAGCTTGAAGTTGCCGTGTCCCTTGTTGGTAATCGCATAACCCTGGGCCAGTTCGCTCAAGCTCGACCAGTCCGCCGGCCAGTGCACGGCAGCGGTCGCCACCACGGTGACGACGATCAGCACCAGGGCCGAGAGGCGAGTACCCAAGCCGATCAACAGGGCAATGGCACCGATCAGCTCGGCCCACATCGCCAGTTCCCAGTTCCATTGGGCCGGTACATGGTTGAACGGGAACGGGAAGGCAGACTGGATCTCGGCGAACCAGTTCGCGCCGTTCCATTTCTCCAGGCCGGATTCGAAGAACTCCCAGGTCAGGAACAGGCGCAGGCCCAGCGGCGCCAGCCATGCCCCGAGGTTCTCCAGCGGCGTATGCAGTGTTTTCAAGGTATTTGCGTACATGATCGATCTCCCTGGTCTCAAGCCGCGTGTTGCGGCCGTTGGCGACGCTGGGTGGCCTGGGCCAGCTTGCCCACCAGGCGGACGGCGGTGGCGGCGCAGATCAGGCCGAAGGGCAGCACGTACCAGTCGCTCATGGGGATGCGTTTGAAGTTGGAATAGGCAAAGATCGCCGCCAGCACCCACATGCCGGTGACATGCAGGCGCTTCCAGGCCTTGAAACCGATCAGGCGCGTGGTGCTTTTGAACGAGGTCAGCGCCAGCAGCAGGATGAACACATAGCCCACGGTGCCGGGCACGTTGCCGAGGGTGGTGCGGCCGGGCCAGAACTCGGTATTGAGCTGGCCGTAGGTGTAAATCAGCACGGCGTGGACCAGGTGGGAAAAGGCAAAGGCCAGTCCGATGAAGCGCCGTTCACGCACCAGCGCCCGGCTCAGGGGCGAGGGCACCAGCACCGCGAATGCCGAGGCGGTGAAGGCCAGCAGGAACAGGATGAACGACGAACGAGCCGTGGCGCGAATGGCGCTGCGCACGCCTTCGGTCAGGTCCGGGTTGAGTATCAGGATCAACCCGGTCATCAACAGCACCAGGGCGGCGAGCAGGCTGAACAGCGACCAGCCTTGGTAACGAAAGGGGGATGCGATAGGGGTAGGCATGGGAAGACTCCTTGGATGTCGAGGGCCCGGTCGTGATAGTCGCCGGGGATGGGAGGGAGTCTTTCAAGCCGGTGTAAGCGGGGTGTGTCCGCGGCGCAGCATTGTGCAAGTTCGTGTATGCCGATCATCCGCAGACACACTGGTATACAAACCGCTATCGCGAGCAGGCCCACAGGGGAATTTGGGTAAGGCATCCCTATTTGCAACGTCACAGAACAGTGTGGGAGCGAGCCTGCTCGCGAAGGCGTCAGGTCAGTTGAATGATGCTGGCTGACACACCGCTATCGCGAGCAGGCTCGCTCCCACAGGGGGAGTTTGGGTAAGGCACCCTATTTGCAACGCCACAGAACAGTGTGGGAGCGGGCTTGCTCGCGAAGGCGTCAGGTCAGTTGAATGGATGCTGGCTGATGCCCCGCTTTCGCGAGCAAGCCCGCTCCCACAGGGGGAGTTTGGGTAAGACACCCCTATTTGCAACGCCACAGAACAGTGTGGGAGCGAGCCTGCTCGCGAAGGCGTCAGGTCAGTTGAATGGATGCTGGCTGATGCCCCGCTTTCGCGAGCAAGCCCGCTCCCACAGGGGTTGTGTCAGCTTGTGAACGCCAGGCGCAGCTCGGCGCAGAGGCCGCCGCCGTCGCGGTTGCTCAGGGTCAGTGAGCCACCCATGGCGATCGCCAGTTGCTGGGCGATGGCCAAGCCCAGGCCGGTGCCGCCGGTCTCCCGGTTGCGCGAGCTTTCCACCCGGTAGAACGGCTTGAGCACTTCGGCAAGTTCCTGCTCGCTGATCCCGGGGCCACGGTCCAGTACCTGGATCGCCAATTGCCCGTTGTCGGCCGGTTGCACCTGGATCTGCGCTGCGCCGCCGAATTTCAAGGCGTTGTCCACCAGGTTGATCAGTACCCGCCGCAGGGCATGGGGACGGGTGTCGATGACGGCGGCGTTTTTGCCGGACAGTTGCACGTCCTTGCCGGTGTCCTGGTAGTCGAACACCAGGCTGTCGAGGAACGCATCCAGGCTGATCCGGCAACTGGCCTCGGTGGCGCCGTGGATGCTGCGGGCACAGGCCACGCCTTCACGCACCAAGTGCTCCATTTCGCTCAAGTCACTCCACAATTTGTCCCTTTCGATCCCTTCGTCCATGAATTCAGCGCGCAGCTTCATGCGCGTGATGGGGGTCTGCAAATCATGGGAAATCGCCGCCAGCAACTGCATGCGCTCCTTGAGGTAGGCGGCGATCCGGTCCTGCATGGCATTAAAGGCCTTGGCCGCATGCACCACTTCGGTCGGGCCTTTTTCGTCCAGGCGCACGCTATGGGCGTTCGGGTCGAGGGTTTCCACCGCCTGGGCCAGTCGGGTCAAGGGACCTACGGCGATGCGCACGGCCAGCCAGGTGCAGCCGATCAACAGGGCCAACTGCCCCAGCAACACCATTGGCAGCCAAGGGGAGAGGGGCGCCATTGCCGGGCGTACGTCGATGGTCAGCGGGCTGCCGTCCCCCAGGCGCAGGTGCGCCTGGTAATGCATGTTCGGCCCGGGAATCTGCTTGAAGGTCAGGCCATAGGCCTGGCCGATGGCTTCCTGGATCGAACTGACCGAGATCGGCGCGTCGGCCAAGTCCATCGGTTGGCCGGGCTGGCCTTCGTCGAGCAAATAGCCATAGTTGCGCCGGGCGAGTTTCGGCAGCCAGGCCTGGCGTTCGGCGGCAGGCAGGCGGTCGAGAATCGCCACGGAGGTCGAGACGTCGGTCTCCAGGTTGCCGAGCATGGTCGACTTGGCGCTCTGGTAGCGCTCGTAGTACTGGACGCCGAAAGACAGGCCCTGGGCCAGGATCAGGCCGATCAGGAAGATCAGCGACAGCCTCGAGGCCAGGGTCCGTGGCCAGCGCAGCGGCAGGTTCATACCGACGCCTCGAGGATCTCCACCGGCAGCGAGAACACGTAGCCTTCGCTGCGCACGGTCTTGATGTAGGCCGGTTCCCGGGCGTCGTCCAGCAGGCGCTGGCGCAGGCGGCTGACCAGTAGATCGATGGAGCGATCGAACAGGTCGGCGTCCCGGCCCTGGGTGAGGTTAAGCAACTGGTCGCGGTTGAGTACCCGTTGCGGATGATCGAGGAACACCCGCAACAACCGATACTCGGCGCCGCTCAAGGCAACCATGGTGCCGTCGGTGTCCAGCAGGTGGCGGGCGGTGGTGTCCAGGCGCCAGCGTCCGAACGCCAGCAGGCGACCGCTTTCGGTGACCACCAGGTTGGGCGGCAACATGCGGGTACGGCGCAGCACGGCGTTGATCCGCGCCAGCAGCTCACGGGCGGCGAACGGCTTGACCAGGTAATCGTCGGCGCCCATTTCGAGGCCGATGATGCGGTCGGTTTCGTCGTTGCGGGCGGTGAGCATCAGCACCGGCGTGGCCTTGTGCTTGCCGGCACGCAGTTCCCGGCACAGCACCAGGCCGTCATCGCCGGGCATCATGATGTCCAGCACGATCAGGTCCACCGGGGTGGTTTCCAGGAAGGCGCGCATCTGCCGGCCATCGGCGACAACGGTGGTGCGCAGGCCATTCTTCTTCAGGTAGTTGCCAACCAGCTCTCTGATCTCGCGATCGTCATCCACTATCAGCACGTGATCGACATGATCCATGGTGTCCCGCTCCTCGGCGTTTCGTTGTGAGCAGTCTACAGGCCCCGGCCAGCCCGGCTCGCGGCGGTTTGTATTGCAGTGTATCTGGCGCCTGACGGATACACAGCGATGCAAAAAGCCACCGGGCTCGATACAGACGCGATACCTGCGGGGCATTCAATGGCATCCATCGAGGCACACAACAGGCCTCGGCAGATAAAACCCCATTGAATCGAGGAATCGCCATGAACACCAAAGCCGTCTACGCCGCCTGCCTTTTTGCCGCCCTGAACATCTGCACCCTGTCGGCCCGGGCCGAAAGCAACGTGCAACCGCACACCTACACCTACGGCAGCCACCTGGACATCCAGAAGGTGCTTTCCCTCACCGAAGACACCGAGCCGACCTGCGGCGTGGTCAACGCCCACATGACCTACCTGGATTCGGCAGGCCACCAGCAGGCGCTGGACTACCGCAAGTTTTCCGATCACTGCAGCAACCAGAACTGACCTGCTTTTGTGGCGAGGGAGCTTGCTCCCGCTGGGCTGCGAAGCGGCCCCAAAAAAGCCGTGACAAACTCGGTGTGTCAGGCAAATACGGGGGGCTGCTGCGCAGCCCAGCGGGAGCAAGCTCCCTCGCCACAGGGGCTATGTAGGCTTTTTATTTTGAGGTGTTGCCATGCTTTTGATCGCTTTTCTCGGCGGGATCCTGACGATCCTCAGCCCCTGCATTCTTCCGGTGGTGCCGTTTCTGTTCGCCCGGGCCAATCGCTCCCGCAGCTCGGTGCTGCTGACCCTCGGCGGCATGGTGTTGACGTTCGCCCTGGTCTCCAGCCTGGCGGTGGTCAGCAGCGAATGGGTGGTGCGCGCCAGCAGCGTCGGTCGGCAAGTCGCGTTGGTGGTGATGGGGGTGTTCGCCCTGTCGTTGATCTTCAGCCGGGTTGGTATCTGGCTGGCGCGGCCGCTGGTCAACTTGGGCAATCGCCTGGACGCTGGGGCCGGGCGGATGGCCGGGCCGGTGGGCTCGGTGCTGATCGGCGTTGCAACCGGGTTGCTCTGGGCACCGTGCGCCGGGCCCATACTCGGGGTGATCCTGACCGGCGCCATGCTGCAAGGCGCCAGCGCGCAAACCAGCCTGTTGCTGCTCGCTTACGGCCTGGGCAGTGCCTTGTCCCTGGGCACGCTGATCCTGGCCGGGCGTGGTCTGGTCGGGCGCCTGAAGCTCTCGCTGCCGATGACCACCTGGCTGCGCCGTGGCACGGGGCTGGCGGTGTTACTGGCGGCCTTGGCGATTGGCACTGGGGCGGATGACCGCTTGTTGGCGGCGACTTCCTCCCAACAGTCCACCAGCCTGGAAAAAAGCCTGCTGGAGAACGTGCCCAAGGCCATCGACTACGTGGTGAGCAAGGCCGGCGCCAGTGCCATGCCGACCCTCGACGCCCAGGGCGCCATGCCTGCGCTGGACGGCGCGGTGCAATGGCTGAACTCGCCGCCGCTGAGCAGCGAGTCGCTGCGGGGCAAGGTGGTGCTGGTGGACTTCTGGACCTACGACTGCATCAACTGCCAGCACACCTTGCCCTATGTGAACGACTGGGCGAAAAAGTATGAAAAGGATGGGCTGGTGGTGATCGGTGTCCACACCCCGGAATACGGCTACGAGAAGATCATCGACAACGTCCGCGAGCAGGTGCGCAAGCTGGACATCCACTATCCGGTGGCGATCGACAATCAGTACGCGATCTGGCGCGCCTTCAACAATCAATACTGGCCGGCCCATTACTTCATCGATGCCAAGGGGCAGGTGCGCTACAGCCATTTTGGCGAAGGGCGTTATGGTGAGCAGGAGCAGGTGATCCAGCAGTTGTTGGAGGAAGCGAAGGCGATTCGTAATGTTAACTAAAACCTTTAATTTCAATTGATTGAGATAATTTCTTCTGCTTGTTTCTAGTTTGGCGCGTCACTTGTGGACGAATGTCGCAGATGGCGAAAGCAAGCCGTCCCCGTGGCGAGGGAGCTTGCTCCCGCTGGGCTGCGAAGCGGCCCCAAAAAAGCCATGACAGACTCGGTGTGTCAGGCAAATACAGGGGGGCCGCTGCGCGGCCCAGCGGGAGCAAGCTCCCTCGCCACAATGGGTTGCATGCGGATTCGAGAATGGCCTGCAAATGCTGGCCCCTTGCTCATCTGCAGAGAGGCAAACTTCTTTCCTTTCAGAAAGTTGGGCGACAAACCTATGCGTATTTCTATGTGGGTCGTAGCGACGTTTCTCTTGGCCGCCGTCTCGCTCGAGGCCCAGGCCAGGGCGCTGACGCAGAACCAGCAGTCAGTGTGCCGCTGGGGTTCGGACATCGCGGCGGGGGCGCAGGCGTCGAAGCTGTCTGGCGTCAGCCTGTACGGCGCACGCAAGAAGCTGCAGGTGCGCAAGTTTTCCCGGCCCTGGATGCGCATGACCGCCCTGGGCATTACCGAGCAGACCTACAACAGCGCTTCGCGTCTTAAACCCGCGGCGGTCAAGCAGACCTACTACGAGCAATGTGTCCGTCATGAGCTGGCGCGCCGCTAGGTGCTCAGGCGGGGCTGCGGCCTGGCATCTCGATGCCGTGCTGGTGTACCCGTCGATACAGGGTCGCCCGGGAAACGCCCAGGGCCCGGGCGGCGGCGGTGGGTTTCCAGCGGTGGCGCACCAAGGCATCGAGCAACGCCTGGCGTTCCGGGCTGGCGCTTGGCTCCGGCCCCTGATCGACGGCATGAGTGCAGTGCAACGACTCGGGCAGGTGGCTGAGCTGGATCACGCTGGCTTCGCACACCGCGCAGGCATAGCGCAGCACATGGCGCAACTGGCGGACATTGCCCGGCCAGTGATAGCCGAGCAGGGATTCCAGGGCAGCGCCGCTCAACTGCACGGTTCCCCCGCACAGCGCGGACTCCTCGGCAAGAATCCGATTGATCAGCGCGAGCCGGTCGCTGCGGTCACGTAACGGCGGTAGCTGGAAACGCGCACCGCCGAGGCGGAAATACAAATCCTCGCGAAACTCGCCGGCGGCCACCAGCGTCTCCAGGTCGCGGTGGGTGGCGCAGATCACCTGAATGTCGACGGCCTTGCGGCGGGATGCGCCCAGCGGCGCCACTTCACCCTCGGCCAGTACCCGCAGCAGCCGGGTCTGCAAGGCCAGCGGCATGTCGCCGATCTCATCCAGGAACAAGGTGCCACCATCGGCCTGTTGCAACAGGCCCTGCATGCCTTTGGCCGAGGCGCCGGTGAACGCCCCGGCGACGTAGCCGAACAATTCGCTTTCGATCAGGCTTTCGGGAATGGCCGCGCAGTTCAGCGCCACGAAAGGGCGCTCGCGGCGCTGGCTGGCCTGGTGCAACTGGCGAGCGAAGACTTCCTTGCCGGCACCGGTTTCGCCCTGGATCAGCACCGGCAGGTTGCGATCCTTGACCCGCACCGCCAGGCGCAGGCTGTCGGCCAGGCGTGGATCGATTTCCAGCGGGGTCATCGCCACCCGCGAACGTGAAACGGCCCGCTGGCGAGGCGCGCTCAAGCGCCCATGCATGGCGTGATCGAGCAAGCAGAGGCTTTCGTCCCGGGCACGGTGCAGCCGTTGCTGCTCGAACACCTGGCCGATGTGTTGCGGCACCTGCCCGTACTGTTGCAGCAGGTACTGGCGGGCGGCCGGGTTCAAGGCTTGCAGGCAACCGTCGTCATCCCAGGCGAACAGGAAGTCCGGCTGGCTGTCGACGTAGCCGGGGTTGCGATGGGCCCGCAGCACCCAGTAGCCCTGGGCGCTGCTCATGAAAAACGCCTGTTCGATCTCCCGGGCGCTCTGCACCACCATTTGCCGGATCAGGTGTTGCGAGCGGCGATCATCCGGCGAGCGTACCGCCGAGACGTCCAGCACCCCGAGCAATTCACCTTGGGGGTCGAAGACCGGCGCGGCGGAACAGGTCAGGCCAATGAACGCCGCGCGGAAATGGTCGCGCTTGTGCACGGTCACCGGGGCCTTGGCCGTGAGCACCGCCGCCACGCCACACGTGCCTTCTTCGCCCTCCGACCAACAGGTGCCCAGGTACAGCCCGGCCTTGCGGCAGTCATTGCGGATCGAGGTTTCCACCCGGTAGTCGATGGTCTGGCCCTGGGCATCGGTCAGCAGTACGCAATAGTCGGCGTCGCGTACCCGGCCATGGAGGCGAGCCACTTCTTCGCTGGCGATGTTGAGGAACAGCTCGGAGCGCTCGCGGCATTGCTTGAGCACGTCCTGGGACAGGATGCGCGGGCCCTGCAGCGAACCCGGGTCCAGGTGATGTTGCTCCAGGGAACGGCGCCAGGAGTCGAGGATCAGGTCCGGGACGGGCAATTGTGGCAATTGGCTCGCGTTTTTCACCACGCGGCTGACGCAATCCACGTGCGCCCGGGAGTGAGCGGAAAGCATGGGGCCTCCGATTCAGCTTCTTGTCGTTGTGCGCACATTAAGCGCCGTTCGCCGGGTGCAGACAAGCTCGACGGGTTGTCCGGGTGGCGTGAGACGCCACGTCTCAGTGTCTCGCCGCAACCTCGTGCAGGCTGACATGGGGCGTCTCACCGGGGCTCGGTCCGCTGCTTCGTCAATCAGCTCGGAACCGCTCTGGTTCGGCCTTCTTGCAGGTTTCTCCCACAACTGGCACCGCCCTTGCTCTATGCCAGGAACCCGCCCGACGGGTCTCCAATAATAACAACGAGGTGTCTATGTCTTCCTGCCCAGGCCGTTTGCCCGCACCGTCCACGGTGGCGCCATGAGCCGCCGACCCTTGACCGTGGGCATCATCGCCAACCCCGCCTCGGGCCGCGACGTGCGGCGCCTGACCGCCAACGCCGGGCTGTTTTCCAGCACCGACAAGGTTTCGGTGATCCAGCGCCTGCTGGCCGCGTTCGGCGCCACCGGCATCGAACAGGTGTTGATGCCCACCGACATGATCGGCATGGCCGCCGCCGTGCTGAAGAACAGCCATAGCCGCCAGGCCCGCAGCAGCCACTGGCCGGCCCTGGAATTCCTCGACCTGACCCTGCGCCAGACCGTCGAAGACACCCGCCGGGCCGCGCGCCTGATGGCCGAGCGCGAGGTGGCGCTGATCGCCGTGCTCGGCGGCGATGGCACCCACAAGGCGGTGGCCGCCGAAGTCGGCGACATCCCGTTGCTGACCCTGTCCACCGGCACCAACAACGCCTTTCCCGAACTGCGCGAGGCCACCAGTGCCGGGCTGGCCGGTGGGTTGTACGCCAGCGGCCGGATCCCGGACGTGATCGGTTTGCGCCGCAACAAGCGCTTGCTGGTCTGCGACGCCGGGCGTGGCTTGCGCGAAGTCGCCCTGGTGGACGTCGCCGTGTCGCCGCTGCGTTTTGTCGGCGCCCGGGCCATCAGCCGGGCCCAGGACCTGGCCGAAGTCTTCGTGACCTTCGCCGAACCGCAATCCATTGGCCTGTCGGCGTTGTGCGGCTTGTGGTTACCGGTGTCCCGCCAGGCACCGGGCGGGGCCTGGATGCGCCTGGACCCGCAATCCCCCGAAGCGTTGCTGGTGCCGCTCGCCCCGGGCCTGTTGCAAGGCTGTGGGGTGCTCGCCGCCGGCCCTTTGGAGCCCGGCGTCGCCCATGGCTTGTCACTGTCCAGCGGCACCTTGGCCCTGGATGGCGAACGGGAAATCGAATTCAACGCCCACGACCGGCCCACGGTCACCCTCGATGCCGGCGGTCCGCTGAGCATCGACGTCAACGCGGTGCTGGCCTACGCCGCGCAACAACGCTTGTTGGCCATCGGCCGCGAGCACCCGCAACACCCTTTGAATCTTCAAGAAGACACCCCAGGAGAATAAAAATGTCGACACCGCTCACCCACGATCAACTGCTGCACGCCTATCAGGTGATGCGCACCATCCGCGCCTTTGAAGAGCGCCTGCACGTGGAGTTCGCCACGGGCGAGATCCCCGGTTTCGTCCACTTGTATGCCGGTGAAGAAGCGTCGGCCGCCGGCGTCATGGCCCACCTTGGGGATGACGATTGCATCGCCTCCAACCACCGTGGCCACGGCCATTGCATCGCCAAGGGCGTGGACGTCTACGGAATGATGGCCGAGATCTACGGCAAGAAAACCGGCGTCTGCCAAGGCAAGGGTGGCTCGATGCACATCGCCGATTTCGAGAAAGGCATGCTCGGCGCCAACGGCATCGTCGGCGCCGGCGCGCCACTGGTGGTCGGCGCGGCTTTGGCGGCCCGGCTCAAGGGCACCGACAGCGTCGCCGTGGTGTTTTTCGGCGACGGCGGCTCCAACGAGGGCGCGGTGTTCGAAGCAATGAACATGGCCTCGGTGTGGAACTTGCCGTGCCTGTTCATCGCCGAAAACAACGGCTACGCCGAGGCCACTGCTTCCAATTGGTCGGTGGCCTGCGATCACATCGCCGACCGCGCCGCCGGCTTCGGCATGCCCGGCGTGACGGTGGACGGCTTCGACTTCTTCGCCGTGCATGAAGCCGCCGGTGCCGCCGTCGAACGCGCCCGTGCCGGGGAAGGGCCGTCGCTGATCGAGGTCAAGCTGACCCGCTACTACGGCCACTTCGAAGGCGACGCCCAGACCTATCGCGCACCGGACGAGGTCAAGCATTTCCGCGAAAACCAGGACTGCCTGATGCAGTTCCGCGAGCGCACCACCCGGGCCGGTCTGCTCACCGTCGAGCAGTTGGACCAGATCGACAAGGAAGTGGACCTGCTGATTGAAAACGCCGTGTACAAGGCCAAGTCCGATCCCAAGCCCTCTGCAGCGGACCTGCTGACCGACGTCTACGTCAGCTATCCCTGAACGCCCTCCTAAAACAAGAACAGAGAATTTCATCATGGCGAGAAAAATCAGCTATCAGCAGGCAATCAACGAAGCCCTGGCCCAGGAAATGCGCCGCGACGCCAGCGTGTTCATCATGGGTGAGGACGTGGCCGGTGGCGCCGGCGCCCCCGGTGAGAACGACGCCTGGGGCGGCGTACTCGGCGTCACCAAGGGCCTTTACGACCAGTTTCCCGGGCGCGTGCTGGACACGCCACTGTCGGAAATCGGTTACGTCGGCGCGGCGGTCGGCGCGGCCACCTGCGGCGTGCGCCCGGTGTGCGAACTGATGTTCGTCGACTTCGCCGGGTGCTGCCTGGACCAGATCCTCAACCAGGCGGCGAAGTTTCGCTACATGTTCGGCGGCAAGGCCTCCACACCCCTGGTGATCCGCACCATGGTCGGCGCCGGCCTGCGCGCCGCCGCCCAGCATTCACAGATGCTCACGTCGTTGTGGACGCACATCCCGGGACTGAAAGTGGTCTGCCCATCGTCGCCCTACGACGCCAAGGGCCTGCTGATCCAGGCGATCCGCGACAACGACCCAGTGATCTTCTGCGAGCACAAGTTGCTCTACAGCATGCAGGGCGAAGTGCCGGAAGAGCTCTACACCGTCCCGTTCGGCGAGGCCAACTTCCTGCGCGACGGCAAGGACATCACCCTGGTCTCCTACGGGCGGCTGGTCAACACCGCGATGGACGCGGCGCGCAACCTGGCCGGGCGTGGCATCGACTGTGAAGTGATCGACCTGCGCACCACCAGTCCGCTGGACGAGGACAGTATCCTGGAAAGTGTCGAGAAGACCGGGCGCCTGGTGGTGATCGACGAGGCCAACCCACGCTGTTCCATGGCCACCGACATCTCGGCGCTGGTGGCGCAAAAAGCCTTTGGCGCGCTCAAGGCCCCGATCGAAATGGTCACCGCGCCCCACACCCCGGTGCCGTTCTCCGATGCCCTGGAAGACCTGTACATCCCTGACGCGGCGAAGATCGAACAAGCCGTGCTCAACGTGATCGAGTGGAGCAAGCGCTGATGAGCCAGATTCATACCCTGACCATGCCCAAGTGGGGCCTGTCGATGACCGAGGGCCGGGTCGATGCCTGGCTCAAGGAAGAGGGGCAGGCCATCACCAAGGGCGAGGAAGTGATGGATGTCGAGACGGACAAGATTTCCAGCAGCGTCGAGGCGCCGTTTTCTGGAATCCTGCGCCGGCAGATCGCCCGCCAGGACGAAACCCTGGCGGTCGGCGCCTTGCTCGGCATCGTCGTCGAAGGCGAGGCCAGCGACGCCGAGATCGACGCGGTCATCGAGCAGTTCCAATCCAACTTCGTGCCTGGCGACGCGGCTGATGAGGACAGTGGTCCGAAACCACAGAAAGTCGAGTTGGACGGCCGGGTGATCCGCTATTTCGAGCGCGGCGAGGGCGGTACGCCGCTGGTGCTGGTGCACGGTTTTGGCGGCGACTTGAACAACTGGCTGTTCAACCATGAAGCCCTGGCGGCCGGGCGACGGGTCATTGCCCTGGACCTGCCGGGCCACGGCGAATCGTCGAAGACCCTGCAACGCGGCGATTTGGACGAGCTGAGCGGCGTGGTGCTGGCCTTGCTCGATCACCTGGACATCAACGCCGTGCACCTGGTGGGGCATTCCATGGGCGGGGCGGTGTCGCTGAACGCTGCGCGCCTGATGCCCCAGCGGATACGCTCCCTGACCTTGATCGGCAGTGCCGGCCTGGGTGCGCAGATCAACGGCAGCTACCTGCGAGGGTTCGTCGAAGCGGCCAACCGCAACGCCCTCAAGCCGCAACTGGTGCAACTGTTCTCCAATGCCGAGCTGGTCAACCGCCAGATGCTCGACGACATGCTCAAGTACAAGCGCCTGGAAGGTGTGGACGCGGCGCTGCAGCAGTTGTCAGCGACGTTGTTCGCCGACGGCCGCCAGCAGGCGGACCTGCGCGAAGTGGTACAGGCCGGCCACGTGCCGACCCTGGTGATCTGGGGCAGCGACGACGCAATCATCCCGGCGTCTCACGCCGAAGGGTTATCAGCGCGGGTCGAGGTGCTGGCGGGCCAAGGCCATATGGTGCAGATGGAAGCGGCCGAGCAGGTCAATCGGCTGATCAACGGGTTCATCGGACAGCACTGACCAAGCGGGCGGCGCTTGCATCGTCGCCCTATAAAAATTCTGGAGGCAACGCTATGAACGTTTCTATCAAGCCGACCCGCAGCATGCGCGCCGCCGTCTGGCATGGCCGCAACGACATCCGCGTCGAAGACGTGCCACTGCCGGTTTCGCCCCCCGCCGGTTGGGTGCAGATCCGCGTGCAATGGTGCGGCATCTGCGGCTCCGACCTGCACGAGTACGTGGCCGGGCCGGTGTTCATCCCGGTGGACGCGCCACACCCGCTGACCGGGATCAAAGGCCAGTGCATCCTTGGCCATGAGTTCTGCGGTGAGATCGTCGAACTGGGGGCCGGCGTCGAAGGTTTCAGTGTCGGCGAGCCGGTGGCGGCGGACGCCTGCCAGCACTGCGGCACTTGCTACTACTGCACCCATGGGCTGTACAACATTTGCGAGAACCTGGCGTTCACCGGGTTGATGAACAACGGTGCGTTCGCGGAGCTGGTCAACGTCCCGGCGAACCTGCTCTACAAACTACCGGCCGATTTCCCCGCCGAGGCCGGTGCGTTGATCGAGCCACTGGCGGTGGGCATGCATGCGGTGAAAAAGGCCGGCAGCCTGCTGGGCCAGAACGTCGTGGTGGTGGGCGCCGGGACCATCGGTTTGTGCACGATCATGTGCGCCAAGGCGGCTGGCGCAGCCCAGGTGATCGCCTTGGAAATGTCCGGCGCACGCAAGGCCAAGGCCCTGGAAGTCGGGGCCAGCCATGTGATCGATCCGAACGAGTGCGACGCCTTGGCCGAAGTCCGTCGCCTGACCGCTGGCCTGGGGGCCGATGTCAGCTTCGAGTGCATCGGCAACAAGCACACCGCCAAGCTGGCCATCGATCTGATCCGCAAGGCCGGCAAGTGCGTGTTGGTGGGGATTTTCGAGGAACCGAGCGAGTTCAACTTCTTTGAGCTGGTCTCCACGGAGAAGCAAGTGCTGGGCGCGCTGGCCTACAACGGTGAGTTCGCCGACGTGATTGCCTTCATTGCCGACGGACGCCTGGACATCTCGCCGCTGGTGACGGGGCGCATCCAGTTGGAAGAGATCGTCGGGCAGGGCTTCGAGGAGTTGGTCAACAACAAGGAGCACAACGTGAAGATCATCGTGTCTCCCGCACGGATCTGAGGGCGCCCGGGTGGGCGATTTGGCGATGGCCGGCAATGGCCATCGCTTCTTTTTCAGGTGTAGTTCAGGTGTAGGCCAGCAGGCGGCCGCAGAGTATGACCACGATCCATAGGACGATGGAGACCAATGCCTGGGCCTTGGCCAGGCCGGGTGCCTTATGGCCGGTATTCCATTGCTGGACGGAGCGGTAGGTGCCAACGTGGAACAGCAGGGCGTTAAGGCCCGCTGCCGCGATCAGGTACAGCTTGAGGATGAAGACGTTGTTACCGGCAAAGTCATGGGGATGAGCACTGAACATCAGCAACCCCGCAGGCACGATCAGCAGCAGGGCCGCAATCGCCCAGGGCAGCAAGTGGCGGGCCAGGGCGGTCACGGCGATGCCCTTGGACAGCCCGAGGACGCGCAGGTCGAACATCACCACCGCGCCCACCAATATCGAAAAGCCGATGATGTGCACCACTTCCACCAGCGGATAGAGCCACAGCTCGCTGCGCATGGCCAACGCCAGGGACGAATCGCCCAACTGGTCCATCCAGCCTTGGGGCGCGCCTGCCGGGGAGGCCTGCATCAGCGCAACTCGGTGGTCTTGCCGTTGATGGTGATGCGTTCGGCGCGCAATTCGTCGGGTTTGTTGCGGTTTGCATAGCCGACCACGGTGGCACTGTTACCTGCTTTGAGCATGTCCTTGCCCAGCCCGCGATTCTCCATGCGGGACGGCGGGGCCAGCACGACGGTCCAGGTTTTGTCGGTGGTTTGCAGGCGCACGTAGCCATGGGGATGGGAATAACCGGCTTCCTTTATCGTGCCTTCGAGCGTCAGGGGATTGCTGGCGTCGTATTCGCTCCAGCCGTGGTGGGCGAGGGCCGCCGTGGTGATCAGCATCAACGCCAAACCGATGCTACGAAGAATGAAGTTCATGGCAGGGTCTCCTTTGAGGGGGGGCGGATCAATCTGGCAGGTATTCGCGCCAGACCCGCCGTTCATCCAATTGAAGCAGTTGTTCCTCGTCGGTGCGAAACGGCCGGTCGCAGTCGAGAAAAAACTCATCGAGTTGTGGCGGCGCGACGTGGGTGGCGCTGAGCATGCCGTGGACCTGTCCACGATGATGGATCTGATGCTCGAACAGGTGCAACAGCAGCCGGTCGATTCGTTCGCGCACCACGCCGTCGACACGCACCAGCTCCACGGAGCGAGCGAGGTCTTTCTCCCGCAGGGCTTTGCAGAACGCCACCAGTCGTAGGTCGGTTTGGGTTTGGTTTTCCTTCAGTTGAGCAAAGGCCAGGATTTCAGAGAAGTCCTTGATCTGGCCGTCACGGTCGCCTTCCAGGGCGGTGAGGTAATAACGGTCCACTTCCAGGATGTGGCACAGCGTGGCTTGGATGGACGGGAAGAACCCCGTTCGCGGCGCTTCGTATTCGGCCTTGCTCAACTGCGCGCAGGCGCTGAGCAGCCTGTGGTTGGCCCATTGATTGTTCAGGGCCTGGGCCAGGAAATAGTTCATGGGAAGCCTCCCTATCATGTCCGCCACAAATCCTGTGGGAGCGGGCTTGCTCGCGAAGACGGCGGTACATCCAGCATAGCCATGTCAGATAGACCGCTTTCGCGAGCAAGCCCGCTCCCACAGGTTGAGTCGCATGAGCTAACTATTGCGCGTTCACCATCGATCCCTGTGGGAGCGAGCCTGCTCGCGATGGCGGCCGCACAACCACCGCCGGTTAGCGCCATGCCTTGTGATCAAAGCCCCACATCCGGCAACACCGGCCGATTGGCCAGGGCCTTGGCCATGATCTGCTCCACATACACCCGGTCCGCGTCCGGCAGGGCCAGGCGCGGTGGGCGGGTGAGGGCGCTGCCGCGGCCGGCGATGGCTTCGCACAGTTTGATGCATTGCACCAGGTCGGCCCGGGCGTCCAAGTGCAGGATCGGCATCAGCCATTCGTAGATCGGCATCGCTTCGGCGAACCGTCCGGCGCGGGCCAGGCGGAAAATAGTCTCGCCTTCCTGGGGGAACACGTTGGACATGCCCGAAACCCAACCTTCGGCGCCCACGGCAAGGCTTTCCAGCACCACGTCGTCGAGACCGGCGAACAGCACGAAGCGATCGCCGACTTCATTGCGCACGTCGATGAAGCGCCGGGTGTCGCCGGAGGAGTCCTTGAAACACACCACGTTGTCGCAATCGGCCAGGGAAATCAAAATGTCCGGCGTCACGTCATTCTTGTAGATCGGCGGGTTGTTGTAGACCATCAGCGGCACGTCGGCATGGCGGGCCACGTAGCGGAAGTGCTCGGCGGTCTCGAAGGGCTTGGAGCCGTAGACCAGCGCCGGCATCAGCATCACCCCGTCGACACCGACCTTGCGCACTGCGTTGGCGACCTTGGCGGCCTGCACGCTGGTGAACTCGGCCACGCCGCAGATCACCGGCACCCGGCCCCGGGAGGCGTCCACCGCGACTTCGGTCACGGCGATTTTTTCCTCGGCGCTCAGGGAGGTGTTTTCCCCCACCGACCCGCAGACCACCAGGCCGGAAACGCCATCGCGAATGACGTTGGAAATCACTTGGTGGGTTTTTTCCAAGTTGATGGAAAAGTCATCGTTGAATTGGGTGGTGACGGCAGGGAAGACGCCGCTCCAGTTGATGCGTTTGCTCATGGGTTGTCTCCGGTTATGGTATTTCATATACGTAGATAGAGTTGAGTCGATTACAGAGCTTTTGTGGCGAGGGAGCTTGCTCCCGCTGGGCTGCGAAGCGGCCCCAATAACTACCTGGCAACTCGGTGTGTCAGGCAAATCCAGAGGGCCGCTTCGCGCCCCAGCGGGAGCAAGCTCCCTCGCCACAGGGGGATGTGCAACGCTCAAGAAGTCATGCGCCGGGCCAGGTGTCCGAAAGCCGATAGCCCTGGGGCCACGGATCGGCCGGGTCGAGCAGCAACTGATGGGCCCCGGTGATCCACGCCCGTCCGGCGATGCACGGGTAAATCGCCGGGCGTCCGGCCACCTCGGTCAGTGAGTCGATACGGCAATGGAATTCGGAACCGATGATCGAGCGGCCGATAAAACGCTCGCCTACCTGCATCAAGCCCTTGGCCTGCAACACCGCCATGCGCGCCGAGCAGCCGGTGCCGGTGGGGGAGCGGTCGATCTTGCCGGGCTGGATCACCACGGCGTTGGCGCCCGTGGCGATGCCGTCCTCACGGACAATGGGTGCGGCGATCTGGCAGAACGAGATGTGCGACCAGTCGGGGTTCAGCGGGTGCACGAAGCCCAGTTGTTCATTGGCGGCGCGGGTGATCTTCAAGCCCACGGCCACCAGTTCGGCGGCTTCATCGGGGCGGATGGCAAAACCCAGGCGCTGGGCATCGACGATGACAAAGCTGTCGCCGCCGTAGGCGGTGTCCACCTGCAACGAACCCAGGCCCTCGACTTCGATCCAGGCATCGAGGCGGTCGGCGAAGGAGGGTACGTTCTTGATCTCGACCCGTTGCACCTTGCCGTCGCGGCAGTCGGCCACGGCTTCGATCAGGCCGCCCGGGGCTTCCAGCACCAGGCGGGTCTGGGGTTCGGTCATTGGCAGGATGCCGCTGTCCAGCAACACGGTGGCGACGCACAGCGAGTTGGAACCGGACATCGGCGGCGTGTCGGCCGGTTCCATGATGATCCAGGCCATTTGCGCCCGCGGGTCCTTGGCCGGCACCAGCAGGTTGACGTGGCGGAACACCCCGCCGCGGGGCTCGTTGAGGACGAAGTTGCGCAGGGTCTGGTCCTGGGCGATCCAGCGTGACTGCTCCCACACCGTGGCGCCGGGGGGCGGCGCGACACCGCCGACGATCACATCGCCGACTTCGCCTTCGGCGTGGCAGCTGATGACATGGATGATTCTGGATGAGCGCATGGATCAAATCCTTGTGTTGTCTTGTAGGGCCTCATCGCGAGCAGGCTCGCTCCCACAGGGTTCTGTGGTGGACACTGATTGGGCCATGTACACAAAGCCCGTGTGGGAGCGAGCCTGCTTGCGAAGGGGCCATCCGCTATTTCACCGACTTGAGGAACGCCGCCGTCTCCGGCTGCACCGGATTACCAATCACCTGGTCCGGCGGCCCGATCTCATGGACCCGGCCATTGCAAAAAAACGCCACGCGGTCGGACACGTCCCGGGCGAAGCGGATCTCGTGGGTCACCAGCACCATGGTCATGCCGTCTTCGGCGAGCATGCGCATGGTGTCCAGCACTTCGCCCACCAGTTGCGGGTCCAGCGCCGAGGTGGCTTCGTCGAAGAGCATGTAGTCCGGCGACATCGCCAATGCCCGGGCGATGGCCATGCGCTGTTGCTGGCCGCCGGAAAGCTTGCCGGGGAAGGCCTTGAGTTTGTCCCCCAGGCCCACGTGCTCAAGCTGTTTCACCGCCAGGGCCTCGGCGTCCTGTTTGCTTTTGCCCAACACCTTGCGCGGCGCCAGCATCACGTTTTCCAGCACGGTGAGGTGGGGGAAGGCGTTCCATTGCTGGAAGACGATGCCGATCTTTTGCCGCAGGCGATTGAGGTCGGTGGCGCGGTCATGGACCTCGATGCCGTCCACGCGGATGCTGCCTTTCTGGATCGGCTCCAGGCCGTTGATGCACATCAGCAGGGTCGACTTGCCAGAGCCGGAACCGCCGATGATCGACACCACTTCACCCTTGTCCACGGTCAGGCTCACACCCTTGACCACTTCCAGGTCACCGAAGGACTTGTGCACGTTCTCGATCTCAATCATTTTCCTGCCACCTTCTTTCCAGGCGTGCGCCGAGGCGGGCGACCACCAGGCTCATGACGTAGTAAATGAGGCCCGCGATGCACAGCACCAGCAGGGGTTCCTGAATGCGCGTGACGATGGTTTGCGAGGCCCGCAGCAATTCGACGATGCCGATCCACATCACCAGGGCAGTGTCCTTCATCACACCGAGCACGAGGTTCAGCCAGCCAGGAAACGCCACCCGCGTGGCAATCGGCAGGACGATGAAGCGAAGGTCCTGCCCATAGCTCAGGCCCAGCGATCGGCTGGCCCGGCGGGTGCTCAACGGCACCGCCAGCACGCCACCGCGGACGATCTCGGTGAAGTACGCGGCGGCGTAGATCCCCAGGACAATGCAGCCGACGGCAAACGCGCTGAGGTTCAGGCCGACGATGCTCTTGAGGGAGTTGAACAACACGAACTGGATCAGCAGCGGCACACTGCGAAACACGTCCAGCAGCCAGGCCAGCGGCAGGCTCGCCCGGGGCAACAGCGCCCGCAACAGGCCGAACAGCAACCCGGCGAAGGTGCCCAGCAGGATCGACCACGCGGTCAATTGCACTGTGACCCAAGCACCCTCAAGCAGATACAACACGTCGTTAACGGTAAGGCTTGTAGAAAACATGACCCGCCCTCAATAACGAAACAGCCGCCAGGACAACAGCCGGGCCAACCCGACGATCAGCTTGGCGATCAGGTAATACAGCAGCGCCGCGAGGGCGAAGTATTCGAAAGTGCGGAAGGTCTTGACGTTGTATTCCTGGGTCACGCCGGTGAGGTCGTTGTTCAGGCCGACCACCACACCCAGGGACGTCATCAGCACCGCCCAGACCATCTGGTTGGTCAGCGGGTAGAAGACGATGCGCAACAATTGCGGGACGATGATCATCCGGTAGGCCTGGAAGGCGCTCATCCCCAAGGAGCGGGCGGCGCGCATTTGCGTACCGGGCACGGCCTTGAGGCCACCGCGAAAGTTTTCTGCCAGGTAGCCGGCGTTGTTGAAGGTGATTCCGGCCAGCAAGGCCAGCCAGGAACTGACGTGCAACCCGAGGGAGCCGAGGCCGAAGTAGAGGATGTAGATCTGGAACAGCGAGGGCGTGTTGCGAGCGATGGACACCCAGCCATTGCCCACGCCCCGCAGCAGGCGATTCGGGGCCTGGCGCATCACCGTCAGCACCAGGGCGATCAGCACGCCGAAAATCATCGACAGCGCGGCGGTCTCGAAGGTCACCCAGGCCCCGGCGAGCATGTCGGGCAGCGCGCGCAAGGCCGGGCGCCATTGGAAGCTGTAGTCAAACATGGGTCGGACTCCCCGTGCGGGCAGTGGGTTGCAGCCACGTCGGCGGCTGGCCGTGGGTCGCGGCAGTGCAGGCGGCCTCGACGCAGTCGGCGAGGGCGGCAAAATGCACCCCGCGACCGACCAGGCCCGGTGCGTAGTGGGCGTATTTGCCGGAGTTGGTCATCAACGTGGTGGCGTGGGGCGGGATCACCGGCTCACCCAACATGCACCAGCAGGTGTCGGTCACCAGCACCGCGCCGAAGGCTTCGATGGCAGTCAGGTATCCGGCTTTGCGCGCTTGTTCCAGCACTGCTCGGCCGCAGGTGATAGCCAGTACCACATACGGATGCTTGATCCGGCCCGCACACAAGTTCGCGAGGGCGGCGAATTCGCTGAGGGAGAAATGCGGGTTGCCCAGGGAGACCACGTCCACCCAGTTATCCCGGGCACTGTTGAGCTCGCGCCAACTGGCAAGCAGGCTTGCGGCATCGACGCTTTCCTGCGGCACGGTGACGTCGCTCGCCAGGACCGCGGCCGGGTCGAGGGCTTCCGGGGTGACCCCGGCGATGTGGAACAACGGTGCGGCGCTGGTGGTGGCGAACGCGGCGCCGAAGGCCTTGAGGTCGTCCAGGGTGGGCGTGGCGTTTTCCAGGCCGCGTATCAATGGGATGCGCCGGCCCGCCAGGCTGCCGATGTGATAGCCCAGCAGCGGATAGAAACTGTCATCCACCTGACCCAGCGTCGGCACGTCGACGATCAGTTGGGCCTTGCGCGAGTCGTCGAGATGGCAGCCGATCAACGGTGCCCGTCCGCACAGGGCGATGCAGATGTCGAGGAAGTCCGGGTACTTTTGCGTGCGCGCGCCCAGCACGCTGTTGGCGTAGACCACCGCGTTGGACTCGGCCCAGACGATTTGCTCGCCGGCCTTTGGCGCGGTCTCCAGCAGGTAGGGGGCGCAGGTGAAACTCAGTTGCGCGCCCATCGCCATGTAGGCATCGCCCAAGGCACTGGCCGGTTCGCCCAAGGCCGGATCGACGCCCAGTTCCCGCCAGCGCCGCTGGTCCACGGAAATGGCATTGAGGGTGGTGGGGACGCGCACCTTCGCCCCCCACTGCACCAGTTGTTCGGCAAAGCGCAGGCTGGCCGGGCCGGTGTAGATGCAACCGTCGATGTGGGCCTGGGTCACGTCCAGCAATTGCGTGGCGCCCTGGATCTCGGCCATGCGCAGCACGATGTGCATCGCCACTTGGGCGGCCTTGCCGTGGGTACCGTCGAGCAATGCCCGGTCCTGTTCGCTCAGGTCCAGGGTCGAGAAAGTGGGCGACGCCGACGGTGCTTGCGAACCTTGCCAACCGTCGTTCGGGCGGCGCCCGGTGAGGGTCAGGACGTCGCCTTCGAGGCGGACAAAACCCTGGCCACGCAGCCCATTGAAGGTCTCGTGTCCCACGCACAACACCGGCAGGGACCGCTGGAAAATCACCTGCGCCACCAGCACGCCCAGGGTCAGGATTTCATCGGCTTCGGCTAACACCAGGGCGGCGGGTGCGTGACCGTTGCTGATCAGTTCCATCAAGACGCTGCTGCCGGTGCAGGAGCCGCGTCCGCTGGGAATCGCCAAGACGCGCCCGGCCAGGCGCTCGCCGCTCAAGGGGTGGTGGCGGTCGATGACCTCGCCACTGGCCGGATCGACCCCGCCCCAGAAACTCAGGCCCACCTCGGCGAACAGCAGGGCGCCCTGGGCGGCACCCTCCACCAGGCTGCGGCCTTTCACACGGACAGGCGTGCTTGGCATGGGCCGATCCTCAGTAGTAGACCTGGGGAACGGTCAGGTTGGCCGGCGGGATGTCGGTGCCGACCCATTTGACGAACAGCTCGTTGTAGCGACCCGTGCGCACCTGCTGATTGACGAAGAGGTTCAGGTAGTTGAGCAGGCCGTACTCGCTGCGCTTGGCGCCGAGGGACACGTAGTCGATGACGTAGGGGGCGTCACCGGCAATCTTCAAGCCCTTGTATTTGCCCGACTTGAGGGTCGCGGCGGCGACGGTGTTGGTCACCACGGTGGCATCGATGTGTCCCTGGGCGACGGCCAGTAGGGTGTCGTTCTGCGATTGATAGGCGCGGAAGCTGCCGCTGCCCCAGCTTTTCTGGTCCTTCTCCAGGGCGATGGCTTCGTAGGTGCTGCTGGTGTTGCCGAGTTTCTTGCCCTTGAGGTCGGCGTAGCTGTTGATACCGGTGTCGTCGCGGGTCAGCACCACCATCTGGAACGCGAAGTAGGGCACGGTCAGGCCGACGGTCTTGGCCCGCTCCAAGGTGTCGGAGGTGGAGGCGACGATGACATCGGCGCGGCCGGACAGCAGCGCGGGGATGCGGTCGGAGAACGGGGTTTCCACCACCTCGGCATCGACACCGAGGACCTTCGCCAGGTCGTGGCAATAATCCACGTCGAACCCCGCCGGTTTGTTGCTTTCATCGCGAAAGCCCATGGGTGGGAAGTCCAGGGTCACGGCGCAACGTAGCTTGCCGGAGCCGATGATGTCGTCGAGCTTGTCGGCGTGGGCGGGGGCCATGAAAAGCGGGGTGAGGACAACGCTGAGGGCTACGGCCAATGCAGGGTTTTTCATAAATGCCTCGCTGTCGAATAAATGCGGTGAGATATCGTATTGAGGATTTCGTATACGATATTAGATAAGCAATCAGCATGCCTGTTTTGACGTGAGGCGCGGTAATGGCATTGGAGGGTTGATCTAGAGGCATTTTCGCCGAGCGGTGGCGCATCAGGGCAAGTTGCTACGTTGGCTTGGGGTGTTACAGATGGGAGCAGCCATGGGATCCGACGCCCCATCAGGGAACACGATCAGCGCTGACTCTCTCGGTATTGGCTCGGCGACAGGCTGGTCAGGGCCCGGAACTGGCGGCTGAAGGCGCTGTGGTCGGTGTAACCGCAGCGCAAGGCGATCTCGGTGATCGGTAGGTCTTGGTCGAGTAACAGCCGCGAGGCTTCCTCCAGGCGTGCCTTGTGGATCATCTGCCGAGGCGTGAGTTGGAAGATGCGTTTGCAGTGCCGCTCCAACTGCGCCACCGACAATTCAGCAATGGCGGTCAGCTCGGCAAGGCTGATGGAGCGGGCGAAGTGCTGCTTGATATGGGCGTCCACCGCCGCCAGTTTGTGAAACGCCGGGTGGCTCGATTGCGGCAGTTGCAGGTCGCGGGAAATGCCGGCCAAGCCGACGATCTGGCCGCTTGGGTCGTGCAGGGCGAGCTTGTGGGTCAGGCACCACACCGGTTGGTTGCCGTAATACAAATGCAGTTCGAGCTGGTCGGCCAACTCCCGCCCGCTGGCCAGCACCCGGCGGTCCTGTTCGGTGTACAGCGGGCCGAACCGCTCGGGAAACACCTGCTCGGCAGTGAGGCCGAGCAGGCCGCCACTGTGTTTGAAACCGCAGCGCCGGGCCAGGGTCTGGTTGACGAAGGCGTAGCGGGCCTGCCGGTCCTTGATGAAAAACACCACGTCGGCGAGGGTGTCCAGCAGCGGGGCGATGGGCTGCAGGCTGCGCAGCAGGGTGTCGAGGTCGCAGGGGGCGAGGGAGGTGAGCGAGGGGTACATGGCGCCAGGTTCCTGAGGGGACTCAGGGATCATAGGGGCAAAGTCATCGAGGCAGGAAGCCCAGCTCCAACGCATTCTACTGTGGGAGCGGGCTTGCTCGCGAAAGCGGTGGATCAGTTAGCATCGATGCCGGATGTGCCGACGCATTCGCGAGCAAGCCCGCTCCCACATGGGGCCTGCGGGTGCCTGCAAAGTTGAAGTTCACTTCAAATCCCTGTGGGAGCCGAGCTTGCTCGCGATGACGGCGGCACAGGCAGCATCTCTACCAACTGACCCACCGCTATCGCGAGCAAGCTCAGCTCCCACAGGGGATTTGTGGTGGGTGCAGGTCAGCGTGGGATGTGTGTCGGGGTCAGCTGGGTGGGGTTTCTTCCAGCTCCAGCAAGGTTTCGATCCGCGCCGGGCTGAAGGGCGGGCGAGGTGCCGGTGGTGTCCAGCCGAACAGGTGTTCCAGTGCGGCGCCGCACACTCGGCCTTGGCAGGCGCCCATGCCGCAGCGGCTGGCCAGTTTCGCTTCGCGCCAGTTTTCGTGGCCGACCAGTTCGCCATAAGGCACGTCTTCACAGCGGCAGACCAGGGTGTCGCCGCGGGCCAGGGACTTGAGCCGTGGATCGAGGGCGAAGGCCGTGTTCAAGGCCCGGGCGAAACCTTGCCAACGCGCGCGGCGAGGCCACAGCTGCTGGGCGGCTGCGCTATTGCCGACGGCGGCATGGCCGGCGATGGCGCCTTCCACCAGCGCCAGTTCGCTGCCGCCAAAACCGGTGCATTCCCCGGCGGCGTAATGGTCGTGACGCGTGGTCGCTTGCCAGGCGTCAACCGCCAGCGCCTGGCCTTCAACCGCGCAGCCCAGGGCCTGGCCCAACTGGGTATTGGGAATGAGCCCGAAGCCACAGGCGAGCCGGTCGCAGGCCAATTCAATCGTCTGGCCTTGCTGTTGCAGACGCACGCCTTCGAGCCGTTCCCGACCGAGCGCCTCGACCACGTGGGTGTTGGTGCGGTAGTGCGAATCGAACAAACTGAACGATTGGAACAACTTCCCCGGCCAGCGCGGCAGTTGCCCGGCGAAACCGGCCACAGCGCCGAAGCTGGCCTGCTCGGCGATGCGCAGCACCTGTGCGCCCTGATGCTTCGCCGTGGCGGCGCTGGCCAACAGCAAGGGGCCGCTGCCGGCGATGACCAGCCGTTCGCCGCGCACCGGCAAGCCGCCCTTGATCAGCGCCTGCAACCCGCCAGCGCCGGTCACGCCGGGCAGGGTCCAGCCGGGAAACGGCAGCAGCAATTCACGGGCGCCGGTGCAAAGGATCAAGCGTTCGTAGCGGATCTGCCAGCCACGCTCGGCATCTTCCACCAGTAAGGTTTTATCCGCCGCGCAGGCGATTACGCGAGTGCCGGCATGGCAGCGGACGTTGGCACAGTTTCGCAGTTGATCGCGCAGGTGCCGGGCTGCGCTGGGCAGGTTGGCCTGGGGACCGTCGCGCCAGATCTGCCCGCCGGGCAGTGGGTTGTCATCCAGCAACACGATGTGTGCGCCGCTGCTCGCCGCGGCGAGGGCGGCAGCCATGCCGGCGGGGCCGGCGCCGATGATCAGCAGGTCGGTGGCTTCGTTCATGGTCGGGTCTGCACCTGCATGCCATCGAGGCACAGGGTCTGGCAGGCCAGGCGGCGCCGGCCATCGATCAGCACCCGGCATTCCTGGCAGGTGCCCATGCCGCACAACGGCGCTCGACGCTGGCCGCTGACCGAGGTGCGACTGCAACCGTTCGCGCCCAACGCCAATGCCGCCGCGACGCTGGTGCCGTTGGCCACCGAGAGCGGGCGGCCGTCCAGGAATAATTCAGGCATGGGTCCGATACTCCGGGGGTAGGCGGATCTCTGAGGGAAACCCACATCCCGTGGCGAGGGAGCTTGCTCCCGCTGGGCTGCGCAGCAGACCCGACATTTTTGCGATTGCTGCGCAATCGAGCGGGAGCAAGCTCCCTCGCCACAGGGGGGCAACCCAATTCCCGGAGCAAACAGGGGATGTGCGTCGGGCTTCAGGCATGGGCCGGTTCTCCCAAAAAACGCTGCGGCAGGTAAGGCTGCGCGGCCAGTGGCGAGGTTTCGTCGAACAACTGCGCCACCAGCAGGTCGGCGGTCGCGGGTGCCGTGGTGACGCCCAACCCCTCGTGACCCACCGCCAGCCACAGCCCCTTGCGCTGCGGATGTTGGCCCACCAGCGGCAAGCCGTCGGGGCTCGCCGCGCGAAAACCGGTCCAGGCCCGGATGCCGTGCAGATGCGCCAACCCAGGCATGTAGTCGACGGCGCGCTTGAGCATCTTCGCCAGCATCCAGCCTTCCACCTGCGGGTCGACGGTGCCGAACTGTCGCGAGGCGCCGATGAATAATTGCCCGGTCGGGCGCGGCTGGATATTGCACGCCACCGACGGCCCGCTCGCGTTGTGGGCGCTGGTGACGTAGCCCAGCTCCACCAGGGTGTGGGTGACGGTGGCGGGGTAGCGGTCGGTGATCAGCAGGTGGCCCTTTTTCGGCTCGATGGGCAGTTCCGGGCACAACTCGGTGGCGTGGATACCATTGGCGAGCACCACCGCATCGGCGCTCAACCAACGCCCGTCGTCGAGGCGCACGCGAGTCCCGTCGACTGCGCTGACTTGTGCCCGCTGCTGGCGAATCTTGGGTGCGTCCAACATCCAGCGCGCGGCGGCCGGGGCGTAGAGGATGCCGTCGCCATTGATCAGCAGTCCGCCTTCCAGCCCTGGGCGCAGTTCGGGTTCGCGCTGATGCAGGGCGGCGCGGCCAATCAGTTCACAGGCTTCGCCATGGGCCAGCAGGTTCAGGTATTTGCTGTGGGCTACCGCCATTTCCTCGGCATTGGCCGCCAGCCACAAGGTGCCGTTGTTGCGCCAGGCACAATCGGCGGGCAGGGCTGGCGCCAGTTCGCGCCAGCGTTGCAGGGAGTATTGGCTGAGGGCCAGTTCCGCGGGGTTGTCATCCAGCACCAACAAATGCCCCATGCCAGCCGCCGTGGCGCCGTGCCAACCGGCGTCCAGCACCAGCACGTTGACGTTACGTCGGGCCAACGCTTGGGCGCAGGCCGCACCGATGATGCCCGCACCGATGATGATCACGTCGGCGACATGGCCCTCGCTCACAGACGAATGCCCCAGGCGAACGGGTCATCCGCTTCGATGATCAGGGTGGTTTCGGCGCTGATGTAGGCGCGACCGCGAATGGTCGGCACGATGCGCTCGCCCGCCTGTTCGTAGGAGCTTTCGAACTCGCTGCCAATGACACTGGCCTGGCGCCAGATCTGCCCGGGTTGCAGTTTTCCATCGGCCGCCAGGCACGCCAGTTTGGCGCTGGTGCCGGTACCGCACGGGGAGCGGTCATAGGCCTTGCCCGGGCAGAGCACGAAGTTTCGGCTGTCGGCTTGAGGGTCGTCGGCGAACAGTTCGATGTGGTCGATCAGGCCGCCGTCCTCGCCGCGAAAACCCTGTTGCTCCAAGGCTTGCTGCACGGCGTAGGTGTAGGCGGTCAACGCGTCGAGGTTATCGCCGGCGACACGCTGGCCATGCTCGGCGATCAGGAAAAACCAGTTGCCGCCCCAGGCCACGTCGCCCACCACCGGACCGATGCCGGGCACCTCCAAGGCCAATGCCTGGCGGTAACGGTAGGCCGGCACGTTGCGCACGCTGACCGAGCGGTCTTCGTGCAACGTGGCCTGTACCGTGCCCACCGGGGTTTCGATGTTGTGCACGCCGGGGCCGATCCTGCCCAGGTGGGCCAGTGACGCCACCAGGCCGATGGTGCCGTGGCCGCACATGCCCAGGTAGCCGCTGTTGTTGAAAAAGATCACGCCGGCACAGGCGCTCGGGTCCACCGGCTCACAGAGCAGCGCCCCCACCAGCACATCGCTGCCCCGGGGTTCGAGCACGCAGGCGCTGCGCCAGGCGTCGAACTCCGTGGCCAGGCGTTGCTTGCGCTCGGCCATGTTGCCCTGGCCCAGGTCAGGAAAACCGTCGGTGACCAGGCGGGTCGGTTCGCCGCCGGTATGGGAATCGATCACGGTGATGCGTTTCATGGGAGGGCCACGTCCGTTCAGATGAGTGACGGTAAGCGTGGCCCGCGCCAGGGGATGACGGCTTGAGGGTTTTAACTATCGCCGATGACGAAATCGGCACAGTACCAATGCATCAATGGCTGGAAGGCAGGAACTTGAACAAGGTTTCGCAGACTCCGGCGATGTGTTCGTCCAGCAGCGCCACGGCGCGCTCGACATCACCGGCGCGGCAGGCCTTGATGATTTCCCGGTGCTCGTGATCGGCACGGTCCTTACCGGCCGACAGGCTCATCTGCATGCGCAAGTACCGCTCCAGCTTGTCGTGCACCGAGCGGATCAGGCTCACCATGAAAGGCCGTTGCGCCGGCTCGTAGAGGCAGGCGTGCAGTTGCCAGTTCAGTTCGGCCCAGCGCCCGACGTCGTCTTCACCGATGAACTCCTGGCAGATGCTTTCGGCGCGGGCGAAGGTGTCTTCGGTCATGTTGGGAATCGCCAGGCGCAGGACTTTGTCTTCCAAGAGCATGCGCACTTCGAACATCTGCGCCAGTTCCGCCTCGGAAATGCGCGTCACCATCGCCCCGCGATTGCGCTGGAACATCACCAGGCCCTCGGCCTCCAGACGCTTGAGGGCTTCGCGCACGGGAATCTTGCTGACGTTGAACTGCCGGGCGATGTCATCCTGGCGAATCGGCTCGTCCTCGGCAAAATGCCCGGCCACGATGGCATCGCGCAGGTGGCGGGTGATGATTTCCGAGGTGGACGGGGTGTTGCCCAGGTCAGGCAGGTTGAACTTGGATAAAGTCACGGCAGCGGGTCGTTCGGCTTAGGTGGGGATATGGTATACGACTTTGCCGGGTGCGGTGTCGAGCTGTCCCAGGCTCCCTCAATCCTCCAGCCAGCCCCCTGTGGCGAGGGAGCTTGCTCCCGCTGGGCTGCGCAGCAGACCCGGGATTTTGCGATTGCTGCGCAATCGAGCGGGAGCAAGCTCCCTCGCCACAACGGTTTTTTGTTCAGCCATGGGAAAAGTGGGCCATATCAGCCTCGGTCCGGACGATGCGCCATCCCGTGACAACCGCCCCCGCCAACAACGCCAGGCCGAACACGATCAACGCCACATCAGCGCCAAAAGCGTCAGCCAGCAACCCGGTCACCACCACCGGGATGCTGAACCCGACATAGGCGAACAGGAAAAAACCGGCACTGACCCGGGCCTTTTCCGCCCCAGCCATGGCCGTGATGGCCGACAGCCCGCCCAGGTACAGGAAACCGTAGCAGGCGCTGCTGGCTCCCAATGCCCCCAGCAACACGGCGAACAGCGAGCCGACGCTCGCGCCCCAGGCCAGCAACGCGTAGCTCGTGGGCAGGATCAACAGGCCCAGGCACGTCGCCCTGGCCGGGTGCAGGCGGCGCACCCAAGGCTGGAAGAGCAAGCCGCAACTGATGACCGTGAAGGTCGACAGGCCAGACCAGCGCTGCAAATCGTGGGTCGCCAGCACGGATGGCAATAGGGCGATGACCAGGCCCGACGTCGCCCAGGCCAATAGCATGGAAAAACTGTAGGGCAGGCTGCCGGTGGGGAACAACGGCAGGCGCAGCAGCGGCGCGTCTTTGATTTTCAGCGCCGGGTCCGGGAGCCGCCAGACCACGACGATCGCCAGGGCGGCCAACGCGAGCTGCAACCAGAAGCTGCCGGGCGTGGCGCTGTGGTGGACGAACAGGAACAGGCTGGTCAACGCTGCCCCCAGGCCAAATCCCAGGGAAGTGCTGGCGGTCACCCGGTTGGCCGGTGAGCGGGTATCGCTGGTTGCCATGAGCTCGGCCATATAGGCGGTCGACGTGGCCGAAGCCAGCCCGGTGCCGACCCCCATCATCAGGCGCGCCACGCCCAGCGCCACCAGGTTCGGCCAGAGCAGGGTCACCAGCGTCGCCAGCATCGACAGCCCGAGGGCGACGAGGATCAACGGTTTGCGGCCGACCCGGTCGGCCAGCCCACCGAATGCCAGCAGCACCGGGAGCACGCCCAGCACATAACCGGAAAACGCCACCGCCGTGGCCCCGGCGCCGTAGCCGGACAACTGCGCATAGGTGGTGTACAGCGGCGCCTGCAGGTTGACCGCGAGGGTGATCAGGCAAAGACCGAAGGCCAGCCCCCAGGAATGTCGATGCGATGGGTTCAAGGGTGTTCCTTAAAGGTCAGCATGAAGTCCCGGGGACTATCACTGCCGGGCACAACGCAAACAAGGAACAGCCGCCAGCCATTTGTGTTTAACTGTTTTTCGGAAAATCGAGAACACTTGACCAAGAGTGCCCACCGTGGACCTGAAGATTGATCGCAACGTTGCCGAGCCGGTGATCCGCCAGCTCGTGACGCACCTCACGGGTTGGATCGACGCCCATGGCATTCGCCCCGGCGCACGGATGCCGTCGATTCGCCAACTGGCCCGGGAAAATAGCCTGAGCCTGTCGAGCGTGATCAAGGCCTATGACCAACTGGTGGCCAGCGGGGTGCTGGAGTCTCGGCATGGCGCGGGCTTTTTTGTCGCGCAACAGTTGGCCCGGCCGGTGCAACCGCCACCTGATACGGATAACCCGTCGTGGCAGTTGTTCGACAATGAATCGACCCAGCTCAAGCTCGGTTGCGGTTGGCTGCCTGACGCCTGGCGCGACGACACCGACCTGGGCCAGGCGATCCGCCAAGTGGTGCGCAGCGACAACCATGCGTTGTTCAACTACAGCACCCCGTTGGGTTCGCCTCATCTGCGCCTGCACCTGCAAAAGCGCCTGGGCCTGATCGACATCCACGTCGACCCGACACAGATCATCACCACCCAAGGCGCCAGCCAGGGCCTCGACCTGCTGGTGCGAACCCTGCTCAAGCCCGGTGACCTGGTGCTGGTGGAAAGCCCCGGCTACTACAACCTGTTCAATTTGCTGAAATTGCACGGGGTGGAGACCGTGGCCGTGCCGAGAACCGCCCAAGGCCCGGACATCGCCCGCCTGGAACAGCTACTCGGCGAGCACAAACCCTCGTACTTCTTCATCAACAGCATGTACCAGAACCCCACCGGCACCAGCCTGGCGCCGAGCGTGGCCTACCGCCTGCTGCAACTGGCGACGGCCCATGACTTTCGCCTCATCGAGGACGACATCTACGCCGATTTCCAGAATGGCCCGACGTCGCGCTTGGCCTCCCTGGACGCCCTGGACCGGGTGATCTACCTGGCGAGTTTTTCCAAGACGCTGTCCAGTTCGCTGCGCATCGGTTACGTGGTGGCCCATCCCGAGATCATCCAGCGCCTGGCCGAAGTCAAGATGATTACCGGCATCGGTTGTTCGCTGCTGGCTGAAAACGTAGTGGCGACGTTGCTGGCCAACGGTGCTTATCGCAAGCTGATCCAGCGCTTGCGCCAGCGCCTGAACAAGCAGATGGCAAGTACGCTGCGCCAACTGGACCGGGCCCACTGGGAGGTCTTTGCCGAGCCGATGGGGGGCCTGTTCATCTGGGCCAGGCCGCGTTACCTGGCGGCGCAGCGGGTGCAGCAGATCGCCCGGGAACTGCAGATCCAACTGTCCCAGGGCTCGACGTTCCTGCCGCAAGGGGAGGTGTGTGATTGGCTGCGGTTGAATGTGGCTTATACCCAGGATATTCGTGCGCAGACGTTCTTCCAGCGGGTGGAGCAGGAGTCGATTGCGGTGGGCCAATAGGATATGGGGGGATTGTTCTGGCGCCATCGCGAGCAAGCTTTGCTCCCACGGGGAGAGCAGGGGCCACTCACAAGACTTGTGCCCGCTGAAGATCCCTGTGGGAGCAAAGCTTGCTCGCGATGACGGACTGATCGGTCACAAAAAACACAGGCGTTAATGGGAATAGATATCAAACGACAATGAGTTGCTGTATCTTTCGCGACACATTTTTGTCAGCCCCCGATGTGGGGGTTTGTTTCCATTAGGATTGTGCATCGATGCGTCGGATTCTCGTTTCACTGTGTGTGCTCCAAGCTTATTCCATTCCCACCTGGGCCGAAGAGCCGATCCCTGCCAAGCCAGCCTCCCTTGAGTTGCAAGCCACCGATATCGTCGGCAATTCAGACTTTGAAACAGCGCAGGGCCCGGTGAAGGGCTATCACGCCACCCGTTCGGCCAGTGCCACCCGTACCGACACGGCGATCCATGAAACCCCGCAATCCATTTCCGTCGTTTCCCGCGATGTCGTTGAAGACCTCAGTGCCACGCGCCTGCAAGACGCCCTCGATTACGCCGGCGGTGTAGGCCGGGCGAACAACTTCGGCGGCCAGGGCCTGACCACCTTCACTGTCCGCGGTTTCACCACCGGCGAGTTCTACCGCAACGGTTTCCCGATCAACCGTGGCTACCCGAACATGCCGGACGCCAACACCATCGAGCGCCTGGAAGTCCTGCGTGGCCCGGCCACGATGCTCTATGGCCGCGGCGACCCGGGCGGTACCTTCAACGTGGTGTCCAAGCAGCCGTTGGCCGAGCGCACGGTGACCCTCGGCAGCCAGGTCAGCGACCAGGGGATGCGTCGCGGCACGCTCGATGCGTCCGGTCCGTTGGACGAGGAAGGACGCCTGGCTTATCGCCTGAACGTGGTGGGTGAGGGCGGCGATACGTTCCGCGACCACGTCGAGACCGAGCGTTACGGCATCGCGCCGGTGGTGAGCTGGCAGGTCAACGACACCACGCGCCTGACCTTCGAAGGCGATTTCATGCGCAACAATGCGCCGCTGGACCGTGGCTTGACCCATTACGCCGGCCAGCGTGGCACCGCGTCGCGGGATACCTTCTTCGGCGAGAAAGACGTGGGCAAGCTGCACAACGACAACAACATGCTGCAGGTGCGTTTCGAGCACATGCTCAACGACGACTGGACCCTGGCCGGCGGTACTCAATGGCTCGACGGCACCTTGCAGGGCAATGCCGTGGAGGGCAACAGCATCGGCGCCGATGGGCGTACCCTCAGTCGCAACTTCAACTACCGCAAGCTGGAATGGACCGACCGGGACACCCAGCTCAACCTCACCGGGCATTTTTCCACCGGCGGGTTCGAGCACACGTTGCTGACGGGCATTGAGTACGAAGACTACGATTACCAGTCGATCATTCAGCGCTCCTCTGGTGCCGCCGGTACCTACCCGATCGATATCTTCGATCCGGTGCATGGCCAGCCACGCCCGGCATTGACGCGCAAGCCCACCGATGACCAGGAAAATCTCAAGACGTTTGGTGTGTTTGTCCAGGATCAGGTGGCGTTGACTGAGCGCCTGAAGGTGTTGGCAGGGGCGCGTTTCGAACATTTCGAGCATGAGTACGAATCCTTCGTCCCTCAGACTCGGCCCGGTAGCCGTAACTGGGACAAGACTGAAAATGCCGTCACTCCACGCCTGGGGGTGATCTACGATCTGACCGATACCGTGGCGGTCTATGCCAATACCGCCCGCTCGTTCAAACCCAACACCGGTGCCGCCCTTCAAGGCGGGGGATTCAAGCCGGAAGAGGGCAAGTCCTACGAAATGGGCGTCAAGTGGGAAGCGCTGGATCGCCAGTTGAGCGTCGACGCGGCGATCTACCAGATTGAAAAGCGCAATGTGCTCACGCCCGACCCGTTGGATCCCACCTTCAACCTGGCCGCCGGCGAAGTGCGCAGCCGTGGCTTTGACCTGAACGTGGCGGGCAACCTGACGCCGGAATGGCGCGTGATCGGTGGCTACGCCTACGTGGATGCCGAAGTGACCAAGGACATCAATATCCCGTCCGGCACCCGCTTGCTCAACGTGCCCAAGAACTCCTTCAGCCTGTTGAACGTCTACGAGTTCCAGGACGGCGGCCTCAAGGGCCTCGGCCTGGGCCTGGGCGCCAAGTACGTTGATGAGCGGGCCGGCAATACCGCGGCCAGCACCTTTACCATGGACAGCTACACCGTCGTCGACCTGCTCGGCTATTACAAGGTCAACGAGCGGATCCGCCTTAACCTGGACCTGAAGAACCTGTTTGACGCCGACTACGAAGAAGGTGCATTTGGTGGCGTCTACGCCTATCCAGGCGCACCGCGAACCGTGCAGGCTGGTATCTCCTACACGCTCTGAATCCGTTGCGTCACGAAAACCCCGAAGGCCTGGCCTCCGGGGTTTTTGTTTTTTGACACTTGCCTATTTACCACTTGCCTGTGCTCATCCCGCCGTCCACCGGCAGTATCGCGCCGGTCGTGAAATCAGCACCCGCCAGGTACAACACGGCCTCGGCAATTTCCTCGATGGTGCCCACACGACCGGCCGGGGCCAGGTGGTTGAGGAAGTCGCGGTGCGCCGGGTCGTGCATCGGGGTGTCGATAATGCCAGGTGCGACGGCGTTGACCTTGATGTTGTGGGGCGACAGTTCCAGGGCCAGGGCGCGGGTCATCTGGTTGACGCCGCCCTTGATCAGCACCGGCAGTGCTGCGGGTACCTGGATGTTCGGTTGCAGGGCCACGGCAGCTGAAATGTTGATGATGAAGCCTTGCTGGCGCCCGATCATGTGCGCGGCAGCGGCCTGGCTGGCAAAGACGAGCCCCTTGAGGTTGGTGTCCAGCAGCGCGTCCAGGTCTTGGGGGCTGTATTCGACGAAGGGTTTTGGCAGGAAAAAACCGGCGTTGTTCACCAGCCCGTCAACGGCGCCGAACGCCTCGACGGCTTGGCTGATGAGGGCGGTTGAGGTGGCCGGGTCGGAAATGTCGCCAGCCACGCCGAGGAAACCGGCCGGGTGACCGAGCTCGGCGGCGGCAGCGTCCAGGCCGGACGGGGAGCGGGCATTGCCCACCACGTTGTAGCCCCGAGCGAGGAATGCCTTGACCAAGCCCAGGCCGATACCGCTGGAAGCGCCGGTGATGATGACGGTTTTGTTGAGGCTCATGATTGACTCCTGATCACATTGAATGGAACCGATGCGCCGGTATGGCGGTGGTTGAGCTCAGGGTATTGATGCGCCAGGGTTTGATAAATAAGGCGTCTGGTACTTGAGTTGATACGTCATGTAATCAATCTCGAACACCCATAAATCCCTGTGGGAGCGGGCTTGCTCGCGAAGGCGGTGTGTCAGCTACAGAGTTCTGACTGAAACTCTGTCTTCGCGAGCAAGCCCGCTCCCACAATGTTCCCGGCTGATCGCAAAATCCGCGTTCGCCAGCAATCCCTTGTGGGAGCGAGCCTGCTCGCGATAGCGTCAGGCCAGTCAGTATTGATATTGACTGACACACCGCTATCG